>JAIQFR010000062.1 GCA_020073205.1 Terriglobia bacterium | reverse complement strand
ATAGTCAGGCTATTTTGGAATATGAGAGATCGCTGTTTGAAACGTCGGGATACATCGTTGTTACCGCCGCTTCCGCGCGACAAGGATTGAGACTTGCGACGCTGTCTAACTTTGACCTGGTGGGATCCCCCGCATCGATCGTCGGCGAGCAGACGTTCGGGACGCCGGCGGCGTCCAGCTTCGGGTCGTCGGTGATCGAACCGGTGGCCGACGTCACGTCGGTGAGCGTTCGCTCGACATCGCCCAGCGTGTTCTCGAAGCTGTCGCTGTAGAGCCCGAGGACGATCAGGTTGCCGGTGCTCTCGCTGACGATGGTCCCCGACGAGCCCGGGACCGGTCCTCCCAGGGCGTAACCGACGTTGTGCTCGGCGATGGAGTCCGCGACTGCCAGGCCTGCGAATCCACCCGACTCATCGGTTTGCGCTTCGACTTCGAGGGCGCCGCCCCCGAGGTCCGCATGGTTGGAAAGGAACGTCCCGAAATCGACGCCGATGGTCGCGAAACCGGCATTCTCCGTCTGGAGGAAGGCAAACGCCCCACCGCCGACGCCGACCTCGTCGTCGTTGTGGACCCTGTTCCCCAGGACGAGGTTGTTGTTGAACCAGTGCTCGGTCCGCGGGCCGCTCGGCAGACGCTCCCACTTCGCCTTCTCGATGCCCCCGCCGATGGCGAAGGTTCCGAGGCTGGCTCCTCCGCCCGCCACGGTCGCCGTGTTCCCCTGGATAGTGTTCTGCTCGACCCGCAGCGCGCCGGTGGAGAACTCGTAGTAGCTGAGCAGGAAAGAGTTGATCCCGCCGCCGATATTCTCCGCGGTGTTCCCCGTAACCGTGTTCTTGCTGGCGCGGAGACCGGTTTCCGCCGGACTCCCGTATTCGGAGGAGTAGAAGGACAGCTCGTAGAGGTCCATGCCGCCGCCGTTGTTGCTCGCGGTGTTCCCGGTGACGGTGTTGCTCGTCACGGTCGCGACGGAGTTGATGCCGTACTCCGCGGAGCGCGCGAGCTGCAGGGCGATCCCGCCCCCGTCACGGCCCGCCTCGTTGGAATTGACGGTGTTCCCCGAGACGTCCATCTTGTCGTCGGTCGCGAAGTAGCTGGGGTATCCCACCACGCCGGCGATCCCCCCGCCGTCCACCCCGGCGCTATTGCCCTCGATGGTGTTCGTCGTGATCGCGGCGCGTGTGATGCCGCCAAGTACGGAGAATGTCCCCGCTTGGATGCCGCCACCGTACGAGGCGGCGAGGTTGCTCGACACCGTGTTGCCGCTTGCCTGCAGGTCCACCCTTCCGCCGTTGTAATAGGCGAACGAGTACGTGTAGACCCCGCCACCGTCCTCGAAGGACGAGTTCCCCGTGATGGTGTTGGTCGTGATGACGGCCTTCGCGCCTGCACCGGCACCGAAGACTTCGAGGTAGACGCCACCGCCCAGATCGGCGACGTTCCCACTGATAACATTGTGGTCCAGCTTGGCTTCCTTGATCACCACGCAGGGGCCGAGGCTGACGCAATCGCCGCCGACAACCTCGCAGTCCGTGCCGGTCGTGCAGATGACCGTGTGGTCGGCGTTGCAGACGGAGCACTGCGCCACGTCGGTGCAATCGAGGGAGGTGTCGCCCCAGCACCGCTCCGGGTCGACGACGGAACGGGCGCGATCGAGACCGAAGGCGATCGTCTCTCCGTGCACGCCTCCGCCGAGATCCGTCGACGCGTTGCGCGTGATGACGTTTTGCTGGATGCTCGTGGTTCCGTCGAACCGGACGCCGGAATCGCCTCCGCCCTTCACGGTGAAGCCCTTCAGCGAGGAGTTGTCCCCGAGGTGGATCGCGGGAGCGACCGACGGGATGTTGCACGCTTCGTCCGTGCAGTCCCCATCGTCCCTGCAGAGCGTCCCCGCCGTCGCGCAGCGACCCACGGGGATGCACGGGTTGCCGCAATCCTCGTCGGATGTGCAGGTCACCGCGGGGGCGTTGGAGCAGGTCCCTTCCGTCGCCTCCTCGGGAATGTTGCAGGTCCCTTCCGCGCAGTCGGTCCCCGTCAGGCACGACGCGGCGAGGTCGAGACTGCAGACCTTCCCGCCGCAGACCCCCGTCCCGTCGATGGTGGTCGCGCTCGCCAGCCCGTCGTTCTCGATGGCGTCGGCTATGAAGTCGAGCGCCTCGTCCATGCAGACGTTCCCATCGCCGCAGTCTGCGTCCGCGGTACACGTCAGGGTTCCGTCATCGGAGCACCTTCGACCCGGGGCGATGCACTCCTTGTACGTTCCCGGGAACACGCGGATCGTATCGTCGGACGCCGATACGTCGACCGCGTGCTGGATGGTCTTGCACGGGGACCCTTGCGTGGTGCAGTCGTTCACGGGATCCGTGCCGTCGTCACCCGTCGGGCTCACGTAGCGCACGGCCGCCCACGACGGCGCGATCGCGATCAGCGCGCACGCGAGCAAAACCCAACCCAGTTTTCTCATGTCGGAAGCCCCTCCTCGTCGACCGTTGGTCGTCTCATCGACTCCTCCTCACCTGGTCTCTGAATGAACGTCGTCGATTGAATGCCGGCCGTTTTCGGCCAGACGGAGCCCCGGCGAGGCTTCTCGAGCCAGGCCCCGAACCGGCCACGAACCGACCTCTGAGCTTAGTCATGCCCCCATTCAATGTCGAAACGCTTGTGCAGCAGCTTTTGTGCCATTTCGGTCCAGTGTCAAGGCACTGCGAATGAATCACTTAGCTGCGGAGCTTCGAGCGGGCCGGAGCGTCGCCAATCCAATAAACCAGATTGTTCAATTTCCTGGTTCTCGGCGCTTTCCTACTCGGGCCGGCTACCCCCTTGCCTTCCGGCCTTCGCGGGCCGTCGGCCACGTGCGAACGCTAACACAGGCCGCCCCTCGCCAGAAGCGTTTTCTCCGAGCGGCCGAGCTCCAACCTCACGGGATGCCTATTGCGGCGCCGACGACGATTGGAGTAAACTCCTCGCGCTGGACCGCTCGAAAGGTGGGCTCAGGCCCACTTTTTTTTTCGTCCGGGGGTTTTTCGTGCCTGGGTCGGCCGAAAGGATCGTCGAGGAGGTCCGCCGGATGGCGGCGGGGGTGGCCTCGTCCCTCGGCCTCGAGGTGGTCGACGTCGTCTTCCGCAGGCAGGGGAAGTACTCCCTCCTCCGGATCGACATCGACCGGGCCGGCCTGCCGGGGGTCTCGCTCGACGACTGTGAGCGCGCGAGCCACGAGATCGAGGGCGAGATCGACGCGGCCGGGCTGATCGGGGACTCCTACGACCTCCAGGTATCGTCCCCCGGGATCGACCGCCCGATCGCCACGGATGACGATTTCCGCAGGAATACCGGCCGGCGAATCGTGATCGAGGCCACGGAGGAGATCGACGGGACCCGTGTTTTCCGTGGCGTCCTGCGAGGCCTCGAGGGCGAAGCGGTGATTCTCGAAGCGCGCGCCGGTGACGGTATCGCACTACCGCGGCGCCAGATCCTGGCGGCGCGGCAGGACGTGGAGGCCGATCTCCACGAGACGCCGGACGGGCCGCGACCGCGAAGAAGACGGGACCGGCGTGGTATATTTGGAGGGTCATCGTCCTGAAAAGCACGGGCGCGCGGGGCAGGGCGACGCTCGCGGGGGTTGTTGTGGTCCGACGGTTCGGGGCCGTGGGATTCCGCGGAACGTCGCCGGTTCGGGGGTGCGGGTGCAGGCAGTTCGGAGATCGGAGAGTCAAGCTTCCATGAGCAGCGAACTCTACCAGACCATCGAGCAGATCGGTCGCGAGAAGGGGATCGACGCCGAGATCATCATCCAGGCGGTGGAGGAGGCGTACGCCGCAGCGTCGCGCAAGTACTACCACAGCAAGGAGGACTTCGGGGCTCGATTCGACCGCGAGACGGGTCATTTCGTGCTCTTCTCCCGGCAGACGGTCGTGACGGACGAGGATTTCCAGGATCCCGTCACGGAGATGCTCCTCGACGAGGCCCAGAGGCTCCGGCCGGACGCCGAGATCGGGACCGTGTTCGAAACGGTGAAGGAGCAGGCCGAGCTGCCGCTGACGAGGATCGCCGCCCAGGCCGCGAAGCAGGTGATCTACCAGAAGGTCAAGGAGGCGGAGCGCGAGCTGGTCTGGCGCGAGTACGGCGACCGGATCGGCGAGCTGCTCACGGGCCAGGTGAAGCGCTTCGACCGCGGCGACATGATGGTGGACCTGGGACGCACCGAAGCCGTGATCCCCCGGCGCGAGCAGTCGCGGGCGGAGCACTACAACCCCGGCGACCGGATCCGCGCGGTGCTCGTGAACGTGGAGCGGCAGGGAAAAGGGCCGCAGCTGACCCTCTCCCGCGCCAGCGAGTTGCTCGTCAAGAAGCTGTTCGAGATGGAGGTCCCGGAGATCTATGACGGCACGGTGAGCATCGTCAGCGTCGCCCGGGACGCCGGCGAGCGCAGCAAGGTCTCCGTGCGCTCGAAGGAGCGGGACGTGGATGCGGTGGGCGCCTGCGTCGGGATGAAAGGATCGCGCGTCCAGGCGGTGATCCGCGAGCTCAGGGGCGAGAAGATCGATATCGTCCAATACGATGACGACGCGTCGCACTACGTTCGCAATGCGCTGAGCCCCGCGGGGATCAATCGCGTCACCGCGAAGGACTACGAGGCGAGAGAGATGGAAGTCATCGTCTCGGAGGACCAGCTGTCCCTCACCATCGGGAAGAAAGGACAGAACGTCCGCCTGGCCAGCAAGCTGGTGGGGTGGAAGCTCGACATCAAGAGCGAGGCGGAGAAGAAGGCGGAGGTCGAGGCGGAGATGGAGCGGATGGCGCAGGCGAGCCGCGAGTTGGCCAGCCTGCCCGGTATCGGTCCGGCCATCGCGTCGCGTCTCCTCGACGCGGGATTCCGGAGCGTCGAGGAGGTGGCCCTCGCCTCGCTCGAAGACCTGACGAGCATCGAGGGGATCGGCGAGAAGACCGCGATCACGATCCACGACGCGGCCGAAGTCGCCCTGGAAGCCCGCCTGGCTGCCGAAGCCGAGGCGGAGGCCCGGGCCGCCGCCGAAGCCGAGGCGGAGGCGCAAGCGGCCGCCGCGGCGGAGACCGACGAGCCTCTCGCCGAGGACGGATCGGAGCACGAGGATGCCGCCGCGTCCGAGGGGGGAGGGCCCGCGGAAGGGCCCGAAACCGGTGCCGGGGACGGGGCGTAACGAGCGAACGGAGTCCGAATGCCCGGGATGAGGGTCTATCAGCTCGCGAAGGAGCTCAAGGTCCAGAGCGCCTTGATCCTGGAGCTCCTGGATCGCATGGGGCGGGAGGTCAAGTCCGACCTCAGCGCCCTGGATGTCGAGACGGCCGAGTTGGTTCGCCGCCGCCTCACGGCCGCCATCGAGGCGGAGAAGAAACGCCTTCTCGAGGAACGGCGCCAGGACGAGCAGCGCCTCGCCGAGGAGGCGACGTTCAGGGGTGCGGACGTGGACGGGCGCGCCGTCGCAGAGGAAGTACCCGAAGCCGCTGTGACCGAGCCGGTCGTCGTCGAGGGTTTCGCACCTGCCGCGGCCGAGCCGATGCCGCAAGAGCCCGGGTCGGAGATCTCCCTCGCGGCCGCGCCGGCCGCCGCGGAGGCTCCGGAAGCTCCCGCCGTCGAACCCCCGGCGCCCGAGGCCTCTCTCCCACATCCCGGCGACGTCGAGAAACCCGTCGCCGTGCCGTCGGCGCCCGAGGCGCCGCGCCCGCGGGTGTTCGCGGCGAAGCGCATCCCGTCGCTTAGCGCGATCCGGGCAGCGTCGGCAGCCGGCCGCGCGGCGGCGGCGCGACCGGTTCCGCAGTTGGTCCGCACCGAAGCCGTGAGGCCCGGAGCCGCTCCGCGTCCTCCGCTGCCCGGCCGCGCCCCGGTGCCGGGCCGCCCGGTTCCGGCGCTTTCCGGTCCGTCGGGTCGGCGGAAGAAGGCCGACGAGCCGATCCCACCCCCGGTGCCACGTCAGAAGCCGGACCTGCCACCGGTCCCGGAGAAGATCAGCCTGTCGGAGGCGGTGACGGTCAAGGAGTTGGCCGAGAAACTCAACCGGAAGTCGAAAGACATCATCGCCAAGCTCATGACGCGCGGCGTGCTGGCCAACATCAATCAGCCGCTGGATCCCGCGGTCGCCATCGAGGTCGCCAAGGAGTTCGGCTCCGAGGCGGCCATCGTGTCGTTCGAAGAGGAGGTTCAGCACGCGCCCTCCCTCCATGGCGAGGCCGAGACGGCCGGGGAAGCTCCGGGGAAGCTCGTCCCACGCCCGCCCGTGGTCACGGTCATGGGCCACGTGGACCATGGAAAGACCTCGCTCCTCGACGCCATCCGAACCACGAACGTCGTCAGCACCGAGCACGGCGGGATCACCCAGCACATCGGCGCGTACCAGGTGACCGAGCGCGGCCGGAAGATCACGTTCCTCGACACTCCGGGGCACGAGGCGTTCACCATGATGCGCGCCCGCGGAGCGCGGGTCACCGACATCGTCGTGCTGGTCGTGGCCGCCGACGACGGTGTGAAGCCTCAGACCCTCGAGGCGATCGATCACGCCAGGGCCGCCGGCGTGCCGATCGTGGTGGCGATCAACAAGATCGACAAGCCCGAGGCGCGGCCGGACCGGGTGAAGCAGCAGTTGGCCGATCACAACATCCTGGTGGAGGAGTACGGCGGGCAAACGGTGGCCTGCGAGGTCTCCGCGAAAAAGCTCCTGGGCCTCGCGGAGTTGCTAGAGATGATCCTGCTGGTCGCGGACATCCAGGATCTCAAGGCCAACGCCGAAAAACTGGCCACCGGCGTGGTCCTCGAGGCGCGCCTCGACCGCGCCCGCGGGATCGTCGCCACCCTGCTGGTGCAGCAGGGAACGCTCAGGGTCGGCGATCCGTTCATCGCCGGCTCGGCCTTCGGCAAGGTGCGCGCGATGACCGACGAGAACGGCCGGCGCGCGGAGGAGGCCGGTCCGTCGACCCCCGCGGAGGTCATGGGTTTCGCCAGCGAGCCGACCGCCGGCGACCTGTTCCAGTCGGTGGCCGACGAATGGAAGGCGCGTCAGATCGCCCAGTTCCGCCAGGAGAAGGCGCGGGTGGCCGCGCTCGCCAAGTCCTCCCGGCGGACGCTCGAGAGCCTCTCTCGGGAGATCGCCGAAGGAGAGGCGAAGGAGCTGCCGATCCTCCTCAAGGCGGACGTCCAGGGGTCCCTCGAGGCGCTCCAGAAGTCCTTGGGGGAGTTGCCGTCCGGCAAGATCCGCGTTTCCGTGCTCCGGGCATCGACGGGCGCGATCACCCAGGCCGACGTGCTGCTGGCCGCCGCGTCCAATGCGATCATCGTCGGATTCAACGTCCGGCCCGACCGTGCCACCGCCGAGCTCGCGAGGCAGGAGGAGGTGGAGATCCGCCTCTACACCGTGATCTACGAGGTCGTGAACGACGTCCGGCAGGCGATGGTCGGGATGCTCGAGCCGACGCTCAAGGAGATCGTGCTGGGCCAGGCCGAGGTGCGCCAGCTCTTCCGGATCTCGAAGGTCGGAACGGTCGCCGGCTGCCTTCTCACCGACGGGAGGGCCGCGCGCACCGCCGACGTCCGCCTGATCCGGGACAACGTGGTGATCTACACCGGCAAGCTCTCGAGCCTGAAGCGCTTCAAGGACGACGTGTCCGAGGTCAAGCAGGGCTTCGAGTGCGGCATCGGCATCGCGAATTTCAACGACCTCAAGGAAGGCGACATCATCGAGTTCTTCACCGTCGAGAAGGTGGCCTCGCAGACGCTGTAGGCCGCGATGACCGTAGGCGTATACACCTTCGAGATCCACCTTCCGGGTGCCCGATCCCTCAAGGACAAGCGACAGGTCGTAAGGCGGCTCAAGGACCGCCTCCGCTCGCGCCACAACGTGGCGGTGATCGAGATGGAGGAGCACGTCGATCTCTGGCAGCGGGCAGCGATGGCCGTGGTGTCGGTCGCCACCCGGCGCGAGGTGCTCGAGCAGCTCTTCGACGCGATCCACCGCGAGGCGGAGAGCCAGGTTCCGGGTGAGGTGATCGAGACGGGGGCCGACTTCATCGAGGCGTCCGACGGCGGTCCGGGAGGCTGGGCCGGGGAGTGGCGGTGACGACGCATCGGTCCGCGAGAATGGGAGACCTGATCCGCGAGATCCTCGCGCGTCTGCTCCGAGAGGAAGTCCGGGACCCCCGCATCGGCTTCGTCACCCTGACGGACGTGCGGATGAGCCCGGACTTGAAGCACGCGCGCGTGTTCTTCTCCGTTCTTGGAGGGTCCGCCCCACGCGCGGCCGCGGGGAAGGCTCTCGGTCACGCCTCGCCGTTCCTGCGCCGCGCGCTGGCGCGCGAGGCGGGCTTCCGCTACACGCCCGACCTCCACTTCGAGGAGGACGCGTCGATGGAGACCGGTTCCCGCGTGGACGCGCTGCTCCGAGAGATCTCCGCCGACCCTAAGCCCGTGGATTCCGCGTGCGGGGACGAAGGGAGCGGCGGGGACGAACGGTGAGCCCGCCCCCTGAGGGGCTGCTCCTCGTCGACAAACCGACGGGTCCGACCAGCCACGACATCGTCGCCCTCGCGCGTCGGATCACCGGGCAGAGGAGAATCGGCCATGCCGGGACGCTCGATCCGATGGCGTCCGGGCTGCTCCCCCTCGTTCTCGGGCGAGCCACGCGGTTGGTTCGATTCCTCCCGCGATCCCCGAAGCTCTACGAAGGGAAGATCCTGCTCGGGGTGACGACCGAGACGGACGACATGACGGGCGCGGTGCTCGCCCGGCACGGGGGCGAGCTCCCCTCTCCGTCCGCGGTGCGCGAAGCCGCGGGGCGGCTCGTCGGCCGGATCGCCCAAGTGCCTCCCGCCGTTTCCGCTCGGCGAGTCGGCGGGGAGCGCCTGTACCGGCTCGCGAGGAGCGGGCGGGCGGTCGCCGCCCCGCCGGCGACCATCGAGGTCTTCCGGCTCGAGTTCGCGCCCGGCCCTACCGCGGATGAGTGGACGCTCGTGGCGGAAGTCTCGTCCGGCACCTACGTCCGCGCCCTTGCCCGCGATCTCGGCGCTTCCCTGGGGTGCGGCGCCGCTCTCGCGGGCCTCAGGCGGCTCGCCATCGGCCCGATGACCCTTGAGGGAGCGGTTCGACTCGACGACGCGATGGCTGCCGCGAGCCTCTTGGACGCCATCGTCCCGCTCGAGGCGATGCCGCTCGAGCCGCCCCCCGTCGAGCTGCCCGACGAGGCCGCCTGCAGCCGCTTCGGCGCCGGTCTGCCGGTGCCTCTGCCGGCGGGCTCTCCTCCCGCGGGAATGGTCCGCGCGCTCTCGCCGGCATCGGGCCTCCTGGGCATCGGCGAGGCCGGCGGCGGCCTGCTCCATCCTCGCGTCGTCCTTCCCGCGCCGCCGGTGCCTCGAGCCTAGGCGTCTTGCCCGATCCGGCCGGCTGTGGTACGTTTCGCGGTCGAGGCGGACGAAACTGCCTCGGCACGGGACTCGATTTCTGGCCCGTCCGCGAAGGTCGGCGGCGCCGGAGGAGGACACGCGGTGCCCCTGAACCGTGAGAGCAAGACCGAGATCATCTCCAGCTTTCGAATGACCGAGACGGACACGGGATCTCCCGAGGTCCAGATCGCCCTCCTCACCAAGCGTATCGAGCACCTGACCGAGCACTTCAAGGCCCACGCCAAGGACCACCATTCCAGGCAGGGCCTTCTCAAGATGGTCGGCAAGCGCCGGCGGCTGCTCGACTACCTCAAGCGCAAGGACTTTGAACGCTACCAGCGGATCATCAATCGGCTCGGCATCCGAAAGTAGCCCATCGCTCTTCCCGGGCCCGGCAGGCGCCGTCCTTGCGGTCGGAGGCCGCGTGTCGCCACGCCGCAGTCGTTCGAACCGGCGGGGTCCCGGGCCCGCGCGCTCCCGGCCACACGCGTCCGGCGCTTGTGACCGATCGAGCCGGCTGCAACGCGGCTCGCGGTCGGGCCGCTCCGGCCCCTCGCCGAGAGGTTCGTCGTGCCGGATCCCGTCCGTCAACGTAGGGAGGTCACGAAATTGACCATACGCAAAGAAGTTGAAATCGGAGGGCAGCGGCTCATCATCGAGACCGGCGACGTGGCGCGACAGGCCGACGGCGCCGTGACGATCCGGTACGGCGATACCGTCGTCCTGGTCACCGCCTGTGCCGCCAGGAAACCCCGCGAGGGCGTGAGCTTCCTCCCGCTCACCGTGGACTACCGCGAGAACACGTACGCTGCGGGAAAGATCCCCGGCGGGTTCTTCCGCCGCGAGGGCCGGCCGAACGAGAAGGAGGTGCTGACCTCCCGGATGATCGACCGCCCCCTACGCCCGCTCTTCCCCGAGGGATGGGCCTGCGAGACCCAGATCATCGGGCTCGTGCTCTCGTCGGATCAGGAGAACGACTCGGACGTTCTGGCGATCACCGGCGCGTCGTTCGCGCTGGCGGTGTCGGATATCCCCTTCCCCGTCCAGATCGCGGCGGTGAGGGTCGGCCTTACGGCGGACGGGAGCTACCTGCTGAACCCGACGTTCCAGCAGCTCCAGACGAGCCGCCTCGATCTGGTGATCGCGGGCTCGGACGACGCGGTGGTCATGGTCGAGGCCGGCGCGTCGGAGGTTTCGGAGGAGGAGCTGTTGCAGGCCATCGAGACGGGACACGAGGCGATCCGGAAGATCGTCGCCGTCGAGAAGGCGCTGGCGGCGGAAATCGCCAAGCCGCGTCGCTCCGTGACCGCTCCTCCCGAGCCCCCTGGCATCCGCGAGAGGCTGACCCGCGATTTCAGGGAGCGGCTCAGGGACGCCATGCGGCTGCCCGGCAAGCTCGCGAGCTATGCGACGGTGGACGCCCTCAAGGATGAGATGCTCGCGGGATTCGGCGAGGACGACGGCGAGCAGGCGGCATTCGCCTCCCGTTTCTGGCACGAGCTGCAGGACCTCGTCCTGCGGGAGGAGATCCTGGGCAGGGGCGTTCGGCTCGACGGCCGGCGCTTCGACGAGATCCGAAACATCCGTGGTGACGTCGGCGTCCTACCGCGCACCCACGGCTCGGCGCTGTTCACCCGAGGCGAGACGCAGGCGCTCGTCACCGTCACCCTCGGCACGTCGGCGGACGCCCAGCGCCTCGACTGGCTCGAGGGAGAGTCGTTCAAGCGGTTCATGCTCCACTACAACTTCCCGCCGTTCTCCGTCGGCGAGGTGAAGTTCCTGCGCGGCCCAGGCCGCCGCGAGATCGGCCACGGTGCCCTGGCCGAGCGGTCGATCCTCCCCCTCATGCCGAAGGAGGAGGAGTGGCCGTACACGATCCGAATCGTGTCGGACATCCTGGAGTCCAACGGGTCTTCCTCGATGGCCACCATCTGCGGCGGCTCCCTGGCGCTCATGGACGCCGGCGTGCCGATGAAGTCCCCGATCGCGGGAATCGCCATGGGGCTCGTCAAGGAGGGGGCCCGCTACGCGGTGCTGACGGACATCGCCGGCGCCGAGGACCACCACGGCGACATGGACTTCAAGGTCGCCGGGACCCGCGCGGGCATCACCGGGCTCCAGATGGACATCAAGATCACCGGGATCACGCGGGACATCATGGCCCGGGCGCTCTCCCAGGCGCGCCAGGCACGGCTCGCGATCCTGGACACCATGGACGGCGCCCTGGGCGCTCCGCGCGCCGACATCTCGCCCTACGCTCCTCGGATCATCACCATCGTGATCAACAAGGACAAGATCCGAGACGTCATCGGCCCCGGCGGCAAGATGATCCGCTCCATCGTCGAGCGGACCGGTTGCAAGATCGAGGTGAACGACGACGGTCGCGTGGACATCGCGTCGTCGGACGAGGACGCCGCGAAGAAGGCGGTGGAGATCATTCGCGAGCTGACCGCGGAGGCGGAGCTCGGGAAGACCTACCTCGGGAAGGTGGTCCGCGTGGTCAATTTCGGCGCCTTCGTCGAGATCCTCCCCGGCGTCGAGGGCCTCCTCCACATCTCCGAGATCGCCGAGCAGCGCATCGGCGAAGTTCGTGATGAGATCGACGAGGGAGACGAAGTTCTCGTGAAGGTCATCGACGTCGACGGTCAGGGCCGCGTCCGGCTGTCGCGCAAGGCCGTGCTCCGCGAGCAGCGGGGCGAGACCGGCGCTCCGCCGCACGAGGGAGGCGGGCACCGACCGCAATCCGGAGGGCCGGCCGGGCACAGCCACCAGGGACCGCGCCAGGACGAGGGCGGGCACGGGGCGGGCCACGCCGGTGGGCCCGGGGGTGGTCGGAGTCGGGGGCCCGCTGGAGGCGGCCAGGGCCGATAGCGGCCCGAGGGCCCGCGGGAGTCGACGTTGCTCACCGACAGGGTCACGCGGTACCTCCTGGATCGCGGAGCGGTCACCCCGGCTCAGGTCGACGAGGCGCGCCGAACGCAATCGTTCTTCGGCGGCGCGCTCGAGACCCATCTGCTCAAGCTCGGCTTCGTCGACGAGGAGAAGCTGGGCGATGCACTGACCGAGACCTACGGCGTCCCTTACGCCTCCGGCGAGCGTCTTCGCTTCGTTCCTCCCGAGGTGCTCGCGGCCGTGCCGCCGGAGATCGCCAGTAGGCACCGCGTCTGCCCGTTCCGGCTGGAGGACAGGCGCCTGCGCGTGGCGATGCTGAACCCTCGCGACGCGAGAGCGTTGGCCGAGCTGCAGGCGACGGCGGGATTGAGGATCGAGCCCTGGATCACCTCGGAGTTCCGCCTGGTTCAGGCGCTTGAGCGGCACTACCGGCTTCCGATCGAGGGAGTGCGCTCCATCACGCTGGCGCCCCCAGCACCCCTGAGGTCGTCGCGGCGCCCGCCGGAGCGCGAGACCGCGGCACCGGTCTCGAAGGAGGCCGAGCCCGAAATCGGCCTCGATGGCCGGCCCCTTGATGCGGAGATCGGTTTCGACGACTCCGTTTACTTCTCCCCCGCTCAAGCTCCGGCGGGGCCGCCCGCCCCGGAGGACCGACCCTCGTCTTCGGCTCCGGCCGCACCCGAGGCGCCGGTCCCGCCACCGCCGCCGGCCGCCGCCGATCCCTTGGAGCGGCTCGAGGCTGCGCTCGCGACGGCCGCGGACCGCGATGAGCTTGCCGATGCGCTCCTGTCCTATTGCGCCTCGAGGAGCGCGCGCTGCGCCCTGTTCGCCGTCGGACGGGACGGGATCAGGGGACTCGCGGGACGCGGGCGTGGATTCGAGACCGAGACCTTGAAGCAGGTCGCGATCTCGGCGGAGGCACCCACGGTGTTCGACGCGGCGTTACGGTGCCGCGATTTCTACTTCGGGGTGGTCCCGCCGCTGCCGGCGAACCGCGATCTGTACACCGTGCTCGGCGGAAGGCTGCCGGCGATGGCGCTCGTCCTGCCGATCCAGGTGAAGAACCGGACCGCCGCGCTACTCTACCTCGACGACGACGAGCGGCCGATGACCCACCCGGACATTCCCGCGATGCGACGGGTGACCGCGAAAGCCGGTCTCGCGTTCGAGATCCTGCTGCTCCGGAACAAGCTGCGCGGAATTTGATCTCCCCGAACGACGAGGGGCGGGCCCCCGCCCGCCCCCCATCCCGCCGGAGCGCTCGACCCGTGCCTTTTTAGGGCTCGAGCTCCACGCGGTCTCCGATGCCGATCTCCTTCACCGCCAGCGTGAGCTTGGCCGACGAGGTGTCCTGGCCGGCCTCGAGGATCACCGCCTGGCCGAGCATCGTGCGCGGGAGTCCGTCCCGATCGCGGAACACCCTCAGCACCGCACCCGGGCGCAGCCCTTTTGCGCTCCCCAGGTCGGTGAAGATCACGTATCCCGATCCCACCACCGAGAGGTCGTCGCGGGTCGCCACGACGAAACCGTCGGGTCCACCCGACGGGGTCGCGTTCCAGCGGTCGAACTTCGGTATCGACGCGATCGTCGGAATCGGGATCTCGCGCCACGGGACCACCTCGTCCTGGTCGCGGATCGGGGCGCAGGATTCCTCGATGACCGCCGTCGAGGTGTTCTCCTGAACCGCGAGGACGCGGACCTTGCCCAACCGCGCCACGAACGTTCCCAAACCGGCCCGCGTCGTGGGGTGCACGACCCTCCGGATCGGACGCTGGACCTCGTACTCGGTTCCGGGCCCGATCCCCACATCGCGGCCGTGGCTCAAGTAGACCACGTCCCCCTGCGCGACGTGCTCTCGCTCGGTCTCGCGACCCACGACGCTCAACGCCGGCACCTCGTGGCTCGGGTCGATGGAACCGGAGCAGTAGACGTCGGCCGCATCGGCCACGGGGAGGAGCGGAGCCGGGGCCACGGGAGGTGCCACGGCGGTCGGTGGCGCCGCCGGCTGCTCCGGCTGCGCTTCGGGCTTCGCCACCTCCTGTGGAGCAGGTGGCGGGCCCCCGGGAGGCACCACGGTGGGCTTGCCCGGCACGCCAAGCGGGTCGCCAGGATAGATCCAGTGACTGTCCAACACGTAGCGGTTGAGGTCCCAGACCTGGGGCCAGAGGTGCGGGTTGCCGAGCCATTTGCCCGCCAGGTCCCAAAGCGTGTCGCCCCGCTGGATGATGTACGCGTCGGGCCCCGCGGGCGGCGGGCTCCACGGCGTCCAGTGGTCCCCGACCTTCTTGAGGTCCTTGGGGGGATGCGTGGACGTCCCCGCGGGCACCCTGTCCTCCGCCGGCACCGCCACCGCACCCGCCAATAGGACCGCGAGGATCAGCGCCGCAACCGCAGCCATCTTTCTCATGAGCGACTCCCTACCCTCCGCTGGGATGCCCGCGCCATCCTCGGGGAGCGGGTATCCGAAGTCGAGCCGGGCCCTCGGTCGGATCCCTCAACCCTGCGGCCACCCTGCGGGAGGCCGAAAAGCGCGGCACATCGCCGGTGACCTAGCGGCGGGCCGGGGGCAAATATAAGGCCGAAAAGGCGGAAATCAACCTGGCCGGGTGTCGGGTCCCCGTGCTCGTGGAGGGCGTCAGTTTCGCCCGTAGACGTAGAAGTCCAGGCAAGTCCTCCCGTATCGCGCGGTCCGAACGAGAGGGAGCGAATCGCCCGACGCCGAGGCGGCAGGGAAGCGGGACTCGCGCTCCACCACGACCCGGGCTCGGGAGACCAGCGTTCCGGGCGCGGCGAGCAGCGCATCGAGGATCGGGCCACCGAGGGGCTCGGCGTACGGCGGGTCGCTGAGCACTAGATCGAACGGCCCCCCGACGGCCCCCGCCGCGATGAGCACCTCGGCTCTTCCGCCAACGAACCGGCAGCGGGACTCGACCCGGAGCTTCTCGGCGTTCGACCGGAGCTGCGACAGAACGTGCCGATCGACCTCGATGAAGGTCACGGATACCGCGCCGCGGCTCAGCGCCTCGAGGCCGAGCGCTCCGGTCCCGGCGCACGCGTCGAGGACCCGCATCCCCGAAAGGTCGTGGCCGAGGATGTCAAACAGGGCTTCCCGCACGCGATCGGGCGTCGGTCGAACGCGGCTCCCCGGCGGAACCTCGATCCGCCGGCCACGCAACTCACCGGCGACGATGCGGAGCGTTCCCATCGCGCGCGCCCGTCGCCGCCGCGGCCTCCCGCCGGCCGCGAGGGCGCGAGCGCGCCCTGCGGCGCTTGAGCCCAGCCCCCCGCGCGGGTGCGCCGGGCTGTCCGGTCTCGCCGGCATCCGCGTCGGCGTCCCCCCGGACGCCCCCAGCCCGGTGCCGGTGGTCCCGGGGAGATGCAGCTTCCGGGCCGTACGCGAAGCCCTCGATGTGCACTCGGGGAACCGGCTCCTTGAGCAGGTGCTCGATCGCGCTCACGCGCCGGCCGTCGGCGCCGGTCACCAGCGTGACCGCCTTGCCTGCGCGCTCCGCGCGTCCGGTTCGGCCGATCCGGTGGACGTAGTCCTCGGCATGCATCGGGACGTCGAAGTTCACCACGAGATCGATGTCCGTGATGTCGAGCCCCCGCGCCGCGACGTCGGTGGCCACGAGGACGTCGAACTCCCCTCGCCTGAACGCGGAGAGGGCCCGCTCGCGATTGGCCTGCGACAGCAGGCTCGAGAGGGAGACGACCTCATGTCGCCCGCGTCGAAGCTGCCGCGCCAGATCCGAGGTCCCTTCGCGCGTCGCGGTGAACACCAGCGTCTTCGCCGGCTTCTCGCGCTCCATGATCGCGAGGAGCAGGTCCACCTTCCGCCCCGCCGGAACCGGGTAGAGCGCGTGCTCCACCGTGTCCTTGACCCGGGTCCCGATGTCGATGCGGACCGTCTCGGGATCGAGCAGGTACCGGTCGGCGAGCCCCCTGATCTCCGGCGCGAACGTGGCCGAGAACAGCATCGTCTGGCGGCTCATTGGGACCTTGCGGAGGATGGCGTCCACGTCGTTGATGAACCCCATGTCGAGCATGCGGTCCGCCTCGTCGAGCACCAGGAATCGGACTTTCCGAAGGGAGAGCCACGCCGACGTCACGAAATCCAGCAGGCGGCCCGGGGTCGCCACCACGAGATCGCAGCCGCGGAGGAACCCTTGCTTCTGGTCCCCGCTCGACGTCCCGCCGTACGCGACCACCGTGCGGACTCCGAGATCGCGGCCGAAGCGCTCGACCTCGCCCGCCACCTGGAGCGCCAGCTCGCGCGTCGGACAGATCACGACCGCCTGCGGATCGTCGCCGCCCGGACGAAGGCGCTCGAAGATCGGAAGGAGGTATGCGAGGGTCTTTCCCGTCCCCGTCTGCGCCACCCCGATCAGGTCGCGCCCTGAGAGGAGGATCGGGATCGACAACGCCTGGATCGGCGTCGGTGTATCGTATCCCGCTTCGTCGAGAGGGCGCTGAACGTCGCGGCGCAACCCGAAGGCCTTGAAGGTACTCGACATTTGCCGGATTGTAGCATGCGCGTCGAGAGAGGCCCCAATCGCGTTCAGTAGCCTTCAGCGGCCCAATGCAGCTGCGGGTCGGTGCGCATCAGGTGGATGTCACCCGTCGCGATGAACGTCACCAGGACGCCTTCCTCGCCCCTCGGGAACTCGGGCGGCAGGGGCGGGAGGACGACTTCCTTCAAGGCATCCATCGCCGACTTGTCGAGCGGCTCGCACCCCGATTCGTTGATCAGGTCCACCCGTTCGATCTGGCCATTGCGTCCGATCACGAACCGGATCTGGTTCTGGTGGTCCAACATCCACCCGCGCTTGAACGCCCACTTCTCGAACTGGTCGGCCATCAGGTAGAGCCGTCGGTACCATGCCTTCAGGATCGCGTAGTAGGCCTGGGAGGCGTACCCGCTCTTGACGAAGTCGAAGTCGTTTCCCTCGAAGAGGAGGTTCCCGAAGCCGAAGCCGCTGGCGCTGGGCGGGCCCATGCCGACCCCGCTACCGCCCGATCCTTCCCCGCCGTTCCCCTTGCCGCCGCCGCCCGAGCCGTCGAGACCGAGTACGGAGCGCCTGAAGTCCGAAAGCGCCCGAGAAAGATCCGACCGGCCCGGGGCGCCCGGTCCCTGCCCCGGCCCCTCCGCCGGCTCGCCCGTCCCGACGGCTGGCCCCGCAGGGCGATCGCCTTTGGGACCCTGGGACGAGGAGCCAGTGAAGGCGCGCGTCGAGGTCGTGGGAGCAGGCGGCGGTGCCATCGGGCGTGCTTGGGACTGCGGCTGCACCTGGGGATCCCCTGCGGGGGGGACCGGCACGCGTCGCTCGTTCGCGCCGCCCGACGGGGGGGGCGGGTTGGGGACCGCTTTCCGCCGCAGGGCTTGAGGCTCGGGCTCGCGCGGCTTCGGCTTCGGAGCTTCCTTCTTGGCGACCTCGAACTCGACGACGTCCTTCTTCTCCTCCGGGTGGGGCCGCACGATCGGCAGCCAGACGAGCGCTACCAGGAGGGCCAGATGGACCCACGTCGAGACCGAGAACGCCCAGCCATACCCCTGGCGCGGGCCCTTGTCGTCAAGGATGATCGTCGAGTCGAGAGCCATTCTCCGGTTTCAAGCCCCCTAGCCCTCACCTACCCATACTATCCGCATTACGCTGCGCCCGCCTCTTGCCCGAGGTCGCGAGCGGGTCACGCGAGCGCTGCGGCGATCCGGTGGAATTCCCGGCGGACCGGCTGGAAGTCCCCGTCCGGCACGGCGGGATGGATCCGGTTCGTGAGCAGGACGTAGACGCGTCCCGCCCCCGGATCGAGCCACACCGAGGTGCCGGTGAACCCCGTGTGTCCGGGCGATCCTTCCGGCAGCACGTCCCTCGCTGCACCGCTGAGCGCCGCCGTCGTGAAGCCGAAGGTCCGCGTCCCCGGTCCCGCCACGGGGACGAGGAGGCGCAGGCGTGCCGCCGCACTCAGAGCGAGGGAGTCCGGCGCGAGGATCTCGCGTCCGATCGCCGCCACCTCCGCGGCGGTCCCGAAGAGCCCGGCATGCCCCGCGACGCCCCGGAGCCCGTGGGCATTTCCGTCGTGGACCTCGCCGCGGGGGATCGCGGTCCGCCACTCGTGCCCCTCGCCCGACGCGCCGGCCATCCCGCGCTCGAGCCGGCTGCCGTTCTCGGTCGCGGCGGCGTGGGTGAAACGCCCTCCGCTCCCCGCGAACCCGGTGGACAGGAGCCCGAGCGGACCGGCCACGCGCCGGTCGAACAGACGATCGAGCCGCTCCCCCGCGGCCCGCTCCACGGCCGCGCCGAGCAGGAGGTACGAGAGATCCGAGTACCTCGTCGTGCCCGGCGCGTCAGCGGGTACCGTGCGGGCGATCGCCCGCACGTACCCTTCGGCGGTCGAGGCGTCGAGGTAGAGCGGCCGCCACGCCGGCAGCCCCGCGCGGTGAGCGGCGAGCGACGCGAGAGTGACCGTCTCGTACGCGGAGCCGCGAAGCTCGGGAAGGAGATCGACCGCGGGAGCACCCGTGTCGATCTTCCCCTCGCCCTCGATCAGGACGGCGAGAAGGGCGGTCGCGAGCGGTTTCGTGAGCGAGGCGAGATCGTACGGCGTGTCCTCGAGAGCCGGCTCCAGGACCGGCTCGATCGTGGCGTCGCCGACCGCGCCCCGAGAGATGACGCCCTTCGGTCCCTCGACCCACCACGTCGCCCCCGGCATGGCCCCGGCCGCAATGCGATCGAGGAGGAACTCGCGTACCGGGTCGGGCCGCGCTGACCCTGTGGTCAACGGCACACTCCACGCGTCGAAGTCCGGACGAACTCGAGGAAGTAGCGGACCTCCTCGTGGTGCCCCAGCTCGGATTCCACCTTCTCCATGGCTTCCTTGAGGAGCAGCTTCGAGCGGAACAAAGTCAGGTAGCACTGCTTGATCGCCTCGATCGTCTCCTCCCCGTACCCCTTCCGCTTGAGGCCGACGAGGTTGATTCCGTGGGTCGTCGCCCGATTCCCCACCGTCAGGACCCACGGGAGGGCGTCCTGCGTCACCACCGAGTAGCCTCCGATGAACGCGTGACGCGCCACCCGCGTGAACTGGTGGATTCCGCTGAAGGCGCCGACGGAGGCCTCGTCGCCGATCACGACGTGCCCTGCGAGCGTCGCCGCGTTCCCGAGGATCGTTCCGTTGCCGACGCGGCAGTCGTGGGCCACGTGCGAGTACGCCATCACCAGGTTATCGTCGCCGACGGTCGTTATGCCTCCGCCCCCATCGGTCCCGCGGTTCAGGGTCACGAACTCGCGGATCCGGTTGCGCGCCCCCACGACGAGCCTCGTGGGCTCTCCGCGGTACTTGAGGTCCTGCGGGGCGCCTCCCAGCACCGCCATGGGGAACACGACGTTGTCCGGGCCGAGGGCGGTCCCCTCGTGGACGACCACATGCGACAGAAGCCGGGTTCCCGCCCCGATCTCGACGCCCGTCTCGACGACGCAATAAGGACCGACGGCGGCGCCGGCCCCGATGCGCGCCGAGGGGTCGACGACGGCGGTCCGGTGGACCTCCGGCGATGCCACCGGGGTCACTCCCTGTCCACCATCGCCGAGAGGATCTCGGCTTCCGCGGCCATCTCCCCCTCCACGTCCGCCACCCCCCTCATCTTGCAAGTCCGGGAGCGCAGCTTCACCACTTCCATCGTGAGCCGCAGGCGATCGCCGGGGACGACCACTCGGCGGAACCGCGCGCCGTCGATCCCGGCGAAGTACACCAGCTTCGCCTTGCGCTCGGCGTAGTCGTGGAGCATGAGCACCGCGCCGGTCTGGGCCAGGGCCTCGATGATCAAGACGCCCGGCATCACCGGCGCGCCGGGGAAATGCCCCTGGAAGAACGGCTCGTTGAACGTCACGTTCTTGATCGCGACGATCCGCTGTCCCGGCACCATCTCGAGGACGCGGTCCACGAGCAGGAACGGATAGCGGTGCGGAATGCTGTCAAGGATCTCCCCTATGTCGAGCAAGCGTCAGTCCCCCTTTCCCTTCCGCTCGAGCGCGACGAGGCGATCTTCGATCGCGCGGACCCGCGATCGGAGTTCCGGCAGGCCGCGAACGAGCAGCTGCGCCCGTTTCCACTTCAGATGGTGCACCGCGGGTATCCCGGCGACGAACGATTTCTCGGGGAGATCGTCGAACACCGCCGACTTGGCCGCGATCACGGAGCCGTCGCCGATCGACAGGTGCCCAGCGGCCCCGGACTGCCCGGCGAACGTGACGCTCTCCCCGACCCTCGTGCTGCCCGCGATTCCCGACTGACCGGCCATGAGGCCGTCGGGACCGATCCGGACACCGTGGGCGATCATGACGAGGTCGTCGATCTTCGTCCCCCGTCCGATCAAGGTGTCTCCGAGCGTCCCGCGATCCACGGCGCTGTTCGCCCCGATCTCGACGTCGTCCTCGACCACGACCCGCCCCAGCTGGGGGACCTTGCGGTGCCTCCCCCCTGAGGTCGCGAAGCCGAACCCGTCGCCACCCAGGACCACTCCCGCGTGGACGACGCAGCGGGCACCCACGCGGGTCCCGGGGTAGAGCACGACGCGAGGGTGGATCACCGTGTCGTCCCCCACCTCGGTCCCCTCGCCGAGGACGGCTCCCGCGCCGACCGCCGCACGCCGGCCGACGCGCACCCGCTCCCCGATCACCGCGAACGGCCCGATCTGCGCCCCCTCGCCGAGGTCCGTTCCGCCGGCGACGAACGCGAGCGGCGAGATCCCGGGAATCCGCGGCGCCGCGGGGTAGAGGAGGTCGAGGATCTCCGCGAGCGCCAGGTAGGGCGCGTCGACCTCGAGGACGTTCCGCCCCTCGAGCCGCGTACCGCGTCCGGCGAGGACCGCCGCGGCGCGGGTTCCGCCGGCCGCCGCTCGGTACCTCGGATTCGTGAGGAAGGCGAGGTCCTCGGGTCCGGCGTCCTCCAGGGTGGCGACGCCGCGAATCCTCCGCTCCGGATCGCCGACGACGCGCCCGCCGACCCGGACCGCCAGATCGCCCAGCCGGATGACGTCGGGCATCGGGTTCCTCCCGGGATCGTGATGGGCCCGGGGCCCTCCTGCAGCTACTTCTTGTCGGGCACCGTAGGCGGTGCCGCCGGCGGCGCCGCCGACGGCGCCGCCGGCTTCGCTCCGTCCTTCGAGGCCGGCGCCTCCGGAGCGACCGGGAACAGCTTGTTGAACCGGTCGACGATGGCGGTGGTCACGTCGCTCGAAGGATGGACGTAGATCGCCGCCCCACGCTCTAGGATAATCGCGAACCCCTCGTCCCTGCCGAACGACTCCACGGCCGCCAGGAGCTTCTCCCTGAAGGCGCCCTCGGCGTCGGAGACTTCGAGCTGCATCTCGCGCTGCGCGCCTTCCTTGCCCTGGTTGAGATCCAGGATCTTCTTCTGGAGATCTTTCTCCATGCTGCTCCGCTTCTCGGCGGACAGCGAGAGCGCCTGCGAGTTGAGCTTGTCCTGAAGTTCCTGGACGTCCTTCTCCTTGGCGCTGATCTCCGCACGCTTCTTGTCGCTGAACGCGGTCAGCTTGCTCTGGACGCGCTTCCCCTCGGCGGTTTCCTCGGAGACGCGCTGTGCGTCGAACACGCCGATCCTGGCGGGGGCGATCGCCTGCGCCCAGGCGGTTCCGGCCGCGGCGACGGCCAGGACGATGAACAGGCTCGCGATTCGTCTCATCGAGATCCCTTCCTTTCGGACGCGGTGCCGCGTCGCCTCTTCGGCGTTCGGCGCCGTCCAAGCACGACCCGGCTCGACGCGTAGGTCCCCGTCCGGGGCATCAGAAGCTCCTGCCGATCGAGAACATGAAGTTGCTCGTACGGTCCTCCTGCAGCTTGCGCAGCGGCCAGCCGTACATCAGCCGCAGGGGGACCGGGAACACCGGGAGATAGAAGCGCATCTCGATTCCGGCGGAGACGCGCGCGTCCTTGAACCCCCAACGGGTGTCCTCGAACAGGGAGTTCCCGACGTCGACGAAGAACGCCGCCTCCACCGGGCCGCTGAGCGGCATCGCGTATTCCGTCTGGAGCAGGAAGTAGCGGTCCCCGCCGACCTCCACGAGGTCGTTGCGATCGAGGATCCCGTCGGCATTCCTGTCGAACTGCGAAACCAGCCGCCCCCGGGGATCCTGCACGGCCTCGACGATCCGCCCCAGCGAGTCGAGGCGGACGAAACGCAGCGGCGTGATCGTGCGCACGTCGAAGATGCGAGGCCCCTGGGTGTCGCCGCCGATCCAGAAACGGGAGAACCTCGGGACGCCGTTGACGTCGACCGTCCCTCCGAGGCTCGCTCCTTGCCAGCTCCGGATGAGGCCGGCCTCGGCGTGAAAGCCCAGGAAGGTCCGCCGGACCGCCCGCTTGTAGCCGGAGAACAGGAGCATCGGCTTGTAGAACGACGTGTCCCCGCCGAGGGCTCCCCCGGCGAGCTGCACGTCCGCCGTGATCGACCATCCGCGGCTCGGCCGGTAGGGGTTGTTGACCCGGTAGTACGAGTAGCTCGGCGTCAAGCTCGTGATACGGGTCGTCGACTGCCCGGCGAGAACCGAGAAGTTCGTCGACGTGTCCACCTCGACGTTGAAGCTGGTCTGGATCCGGGTGAAGTAGCCGAGCTGCCGCCCGACGACGGCACCGCCGCCACGGCTCGAGCTCGTCAGCGAGTTGCCGTAGTCCACGTCCTGTCGGTAGAGGCTGAAGCCGAGGTTGTACGGGCGACTGAAGAGCCACGGCTCGACGAACGATATCGAGTACCGGCTCGCGGTGCCGCCGACCTGTATGGAGGTCGAGACCGTCTGCCCCCGTCCCAGGAAGTTCCGGGTGGAGAAGAGCCCCTGGAAGAACACGCCGTCGAGGCCGCTGTACCCGCCCCCGATCTGGATCTCGTTCCGACTCTTCTCCTCCCCCTCCACGGTGATGCGAACCCGGCTCTCCCCCTCGATCGGCTCGACCACCGGCTGCTCCTTCGCCTCGAAGTACCCGAGCTGGTTCAGCTTGGAAACCCCGAGGTCGAGGAGGCTCCGGTTGAACAGATCCCCCTCGTTCAGCGGGAATTCCCGCCGGAGGACCCGGTCTCGCGTGACGGTATTGCCCGTGAACTCGATGCGGGAGACGTAGTACGGCTTGTCCTCGTTGATCACGATCTGCACGTCCGCGATCTTCGTCTCCGGGTGCCGTTCCCGCTGCTGCACGGCCGTCGCGAGGTAGTACCCCTTGTTCCCGTAAGCCTTCGTGATCGCGTCCACGGCGATCTTGAGGAGACCGATGTTGACCACGTCCCCCTTGCGGAGCGGGATGAACGCGAGGAGGTCCTTGTCGGCGAAGAGCGAGTTGCCGGTGACCGAGATGTTGCCCGCCCGGTACTCCGGCCCCTCCGAGACCGGGACGGTGAGGTAAACCCAACGCTTGACCTTCGGCTCGGCCTTCTTCCTGGCCTTCTCGGCCCTCTTCTTCGCCCTCTCCTCCTCCCGCCGCCGCTTCTCGGCACGCTTGCGCTCCTCGCGCGGAGACAGCGGTCGGAGCGCTTCAGCCGCTTTCGGCGACGCCGCCGCGGCGTCCTTTCCCCCTCCCGGGGCCTCGGGGGTCGCCGCGGCCGCCTTGTCCTTCGCTGCGTCCGCCGGCTTCCCGGAGCCGCCCTTCACGATCTGCTTCACGTCCACCACCGGCGGGCGAATGTCCACGTCCAGGTAGCCGCGGTTCTCGTAGAGCTCGCGAACGTTGGCGACGTCCATGTCCCATTTGGCGGGGTGGTAGAGCGCCTTCGATGACCATGGCCACCACCAGCGCCACGCCCTCGTCAGCTTGAGGCTCTTCAGCAGCCTCCGCTCGCTGTACACCGTGTTGCCGACGAAATGGATGCCGCGGATGCGGGTCTTTCCCCCGGGCCGGATCGAGAAGTTCACGGTGCCGGTGGTTTCGGTGGGATTGTCGATCCGGTGGGAGACCTGCGGGTCGAGGTATCCCTTCTCCCCCAGATAGTCGCGTATCGCCGACTCCGCCTCGAACACCGACTTGAGGTTCAGCGGCTTGCCGGGATCGAGCAGGATCTTCCGCTCTTTGAGGCGATCCTCGATCTGCGTTCGCGTCAGGACCTTGTTGTCCTCGTACGCGACCGAGGTGAGGACCACTTTTTCCTTCACCTTCAGGATCAGGACCTTCCCGCCGTTCGGGCCGTCCTCCGCCTCGACGCTGATGTCGCTGAAGATCCCGAGGTTCCACATCTTTCGGAACTCCTCGCGGATCTTCGCCGGGTCGTACGGCTCGCCGACGTGGATCCCGAAGACGTGCAGGAGGGCCTCCCGGGTCATCCGCTGCAGCCCCTGGGTCTCGATCGCCTCGACGGTTCCCTGCGTCGGCTGGGCTCGAGCGGGAAGTGCGACGCAGGCGGTGGCGGCGAGCACGAGGGCGGCGAGCGTTCGGGAGCCCGAGATCATTCCACCTTCCGTTGCACGGGCGGCGCCCCTTTCGACCCGGGCCGGCACATCGCACTCCACGAACGCGATCCCTCAGGGCCGGGGAGTCCCCGCCGGGAGCGCCATTCTACTTCGGGATGCGTCGGACCGCCCCGTCTCCCGCTCGAGACGCGCCGAGCTCGAAGGGCCCTCACGCGGACGGTGCTTGGATGGTGGCCCGGAAGGCGGGCTGGCCGTCCTCGAGGTAGACCTCGATGAGCCCCCGTTCCTGGAAGTGCCCTCGGATCAGGGCTTCGGAGAGGGGATCCTCGACGTGGCGCTGAATCGCCCGGCGGAGCGGCCGGGCGCCGTAGGACCGGTCCTGGCAGGTCGTCTTGACCAGCCAGGCGCACACCTCGTCGGTGACGGCGATCTGGATGCTCCGTTCCTCCAGCGAGGCGTTGAGCTTGCGGACCATGATCCGCGCGATCGCCTGGAGCTGGTCCTCCGAGAGCGCGTCGAAGACGATGATCTCGTCGATCCGGTTGATGAACTCCGGGCTCAGCGTCTTCTTGACCTCGCCCATCACCAGGTCGCGACGGTCCTTGAAGGCCTGCGCCCGGTCGTCCCCCTTGAACCCCATCTTGCCGCCGGTGCGCGCCACGTGCTGGGATCCGATGTTGGAGGTCATGATCACGATGGAGTTCTTGAAGTCGACCACCTCGCCGTACGCGTCGGTGATCATGCCGTCCTCGAGGACCTGCAGGAGTATGTTGAGCACGTCGGGGTGCGCCTTCTCGATCTCGTCCAGGAGGATCACGCTGTACGGTTTGCGCTTGATTCGCTCGGTGAGCTGCCCGCCTTCCTCGTGCCCCACGTATCCCGGGGGGGAGCCGATCATCTTCGCGATCGCGTGCTTCTCCATGTACTCCGACATGTCGAACCGG
>JAIQFR010000061.1 GCA_020073205.1 Terriglobia bacterium | reverse complement strand
GCGCTTCGAGCACGAACGCGCTCCGGGCCGGCTCCTCCTCGAGGACGCGGCTCAGGATCCCGTTGTCGGGAGCGACGAACGTGTACCGTTCCGTTCGCACGACGATCCCACGGCGCGAGGTCCCGACGCCGGGATCCACGACGGCCACGTGGATCGTTTCCGGTGGGAACGCGCGGTAGCCGGTCCAGAGCAGGTAGGCCCCGGCGGCCACGTCGTGCGGCGGCACCTCGTGGGTGAGGTCCACGAGCTTCAGGTCGGGATGGATCGAGAGCGCGGCCCCCTTCATCTGTCCGACGAAGCTGTCCTGGGAGCCGAAATCGGATGTGAGCGTCACGATGCGTTGAGAGGGCATGGCGACCTCCTCGCGCCGGTTCAGACCTTCTGGCCGCAGACCTCGAGGATCGCCTGCCGCGCGTCGAGGCCTCGGTCCCGCATCGCCTTGCGGATCTCGAAGATCTTCGCGTCCACCAGGAACCGGTACCAGAAGCCCTGAAGGACGTGCCAGACGAGCCCCTCGGGACCATCGAGGACGCCGAGCTTGATCACGTAACGGTAAAGGAAGTAGAGCGTCGGCCTGACGAACAGCGGAAGGTGCGAGTAGACCTTCACGTTCAGCCAGCGCTTCCGCTGCTCCTGCGAGCCGAGGAGGCGAGCCTCGAGCTGGGAGCCGCCGCCCAGGCCGAACTCGGTCCGCACCTGCTCGATCGCCTCCCGCGTGGCGTACCCGTTGTGCTTGTGGACCCACCACGAGAGGGTCTTCCGGCTGTCGTCGACGATGTCGCCATCGAGGCGCTCCGCGGTTCCCGACGTCAGGACGATGTGCTCGTCGGCGAGCCGTTCCTCGCAGAACCCCCTCCCCCGGCGCCAGATCCTGAGGTGCCAGATCGGGTAGCACCCACCGTGCCGGATGAAGCGCCCCAGGAAGTGAATGCGTCGCTTGACGTAGAGGCCGGCGACCTCGGCGCCGACGTGCGGAAGCTCCCTCGCGAGGACCTCCCGCAGGCCATCGGTCGCGATCTCGTCGGCATCGAGGCGCATGATCCAGTCGGTCTCGAACGCGATCTGGCCGAGGGCCCAGTTGTAGATCGGTCCGTAGCCGCGCAGATCGGTCTCGAGCACGGTGCACCCGCGCGCTCGGGCGATCTCGACGGTCCGGTCCGTGGAGAATCCGTCCACCACGTAGACGGCGTCCGCCCAGCCCAGGACGCTGTCGAGGCAGGCGGGGAGGTTCTCCTCCTCGTTGAAAGTGAGGACGACGATACTGATCGGGAGCGGCCCCCCTCGACCCCTCTCGGAAGCGGATCGCGTCGCGGATCCCGTGGTCGTCATCGTACGATCGGGGCGAACCTCATCCTCGGGTGCAGAGCGCCTGCATCGCCATGTGGCCGACCATGAGGTGGACGTCTTCCGCCATCTGCATGTCGTCCGCCGCGACGTGCACCGAGAGTCTCGCCTTCTGTTTCAGCCTCCCGCCGGAGTAACCCGAGAGCCCCACGGTCATGGCGCCGACCTCGTTGGCGAAGTCGATGGCCCGGATCACGTTCTCCGAGTTCCCGCTCCCGGAGATTCCGACGACGACGTCGGAGGACGAGAGGAAGTTACGCAGCGGCTCCACGAAGACGTCGTCATACGTGACGTCGTTGGCGTAGGCCATCATCGTGGGAACGTTGTCGTTCAGGCAGACGACCTTGAATCGCCGCGCCTTCCCATAGCTGACCCCCTTGTTCATGTCGCACGCGATGTGCGAGGCGGTCGCCCCCGAGCCCCCGTTGCCGAAGATGTACACGGTGGAGCCTGCCTCGAGCGCGCCCTCGAGCACCCCGACGAACCGGTCGATCTGCGCGAGGTCCAGACCGTGGAGGACCCGCAGGTAGTCGCTCCGGTAGCTCTCCGGCGTTGCGTGATAGGTCATGTTCGGCTCTCCCGGGTCGAGGGCCTAGCCGTCTAGGTCACGAACCCCTCTTCCGTGTGGCGCTCACCGACGAACACGATTCGGGTGCCGCCCCAGTCGAAGTGGAACGGCAGCTCGAAGCAATCGAACATCGCCTTCCTCAGCCGGTCCTGGTCCCCGGGCTCGCAGTAGAGCATCAGGAAACCGCCCCCACCGGCGCCGAGGAGCTTGCCGCCCTTCGCGCCGTACTCGAGGGCCCGATGGTAGTACGCGTCGATCTTCGAGGTCGCGATCTTCGACGACAGCGTCCGCTTCAGCTCCCACCCCTGGTGAAGCGCGCGCGCGAACGCATCTAGGCTCCCCTCGAGCAGCCGGTCCCTCATCTCGTGGGCGAGGGCGACCATCCGCGCGAGGTTCTCGAAGCGCTCCGGGCTCATCGAGAGCTGCTTCGCCTGGTCCCTCAGGATGTCGCTGGCCTCCCGCTGGTCGCCCATGTAGAACAGCAGCAGGCTCTGCTGGAGCCTCGTCGCCGTCTCCTTGGGTAGGATCACCGGGGTCGTGGTCACGGTCTCGTCCGGATTGAACTCGATGAAGTTCAGGCCGCCGTACGCCGCGGCGTACTGATCCTGCTTGCCGATCGGCTCGCCGAGGCGCTCGATCTCCATCGCGCACGCTCCGCGGGCCAGCTTCTCCTTCGAGCAGAAGACGCCGCGATACGCGTAGAGAGCGTGCAGGAGCGCGACGGTGAACGAGCTCGACGAGCCGAGGCCGGTGCCCGACGGGACGTCGGCGGTGGACACGATCTCGAGCCCACCCGCGGGCCACAGGTCGCGGAGCGCCTCGCGGAAGATCGGGTGACGGATCTCGTCGATGGAGTCCACCTGCTCGTTCTGGGAGTACTTCAGCAGCGTCTGACGGCGGTTGAAATACGGGTGCACCGAGATGTAGATGTACTTGTTGATCGTCGCGGACAGCACCGCGCCTTTCGCGCGCCGGTAGTAAACCGGAAGATCGGAGCCGCCCCCGGCGAAGCTGATGCGGAACGGCGCCGACGAGACGATCACGGTCGATCCTCGAGTTTCACGGGGGTCAGAACATCGTCCACCAATTTACGTTGCGCGCGCACGGCTTGCAACTCCTCCTCGACGCGGGACGCGAGCCGCCGCTCGATCTCTCCGTCGGGATCGCCCTTCCAGCGGTAGAACTCCCGGAACCGCGTCGCGAACTCGCGTTCGTCGATCTCGAGCAGGAGGGCGAGGTCGAGTCGGTCCCTGATCCCCTCGTGACACGCGAACAAGCCGTCGAGAATCCGCACGCGCGCCCCCGACGGGCGATACGACACCTCGCCGCGCGCCGTGCGGCTCGCCGGGTCGTACGCGCGCACCTCGACCACGCGCCCGCTCGACAGGTCGTCGAGGAGCGCGGGGTAGAGGTCGACCCGACAACGACTCTCCGCCGTGGAGCCGGGCTCCCGCGCCTCGACGGGCTGGATCCAGTCGTCGAGCCGCACGTGGAGGGACGGGATCAGGCGGCGGCGCAGGGTCTTGACCAGGCCGTGGGACAGCGTGCTCTTCCCGGAGCGGGCGACGCCGCAGATTCCCACGGTGACGGGACGACCCCGCGAGGCGAGGAGACGCTCCACCCGGTCCGCGAGCGCCGAAGCGTCGGAGAGGTCCGAGACCGCGAACGCGGCAGCCTCGTCCGCGTCGGTGAAGACGAGATCCGGCCTGAACGGAGCGGTGCAATCGCGGCACCCCACGCCGGTCCGGACGCCGTAGGCGTCGAGTCCCGCGGCGCGCGCCGCCCCGACGTCTCG
Source organism: Terriglobia bacterium (assembly GCA_020073205.1). NCBI lineage: Bacteria > Pseudomonadati > Acidobacteriota > Terriglobia > Terriglobia bacterium. Next base: position 22,091 of record JAIQFR010000061.1, on the reverse strand, counting down.
CCAGCTGTCTCCGATCAGGCAGGACGCCGCGAGGTCGACGGGCAGGTCGGCGGCGGCGCGGAGGATCATCCCCGCGAGGGGCTTCCGGCAGTCGCACTCGAATTTCAGCTCGGGAACCTCCCCCTCGAAGCCGCGATCGGGATGGTGGGGGCAGTGGTAGATCCGGTCGAGCCGGGCCCCCTCGAGGCCGAGGCGGGTCTCGAGACGGGCGTGGATCGCGCGGAGCTCCGCCGCCGACACGAGTCCTTTCGCGATCTGCGGCTGGTTGGTCACGAGCACCGCGAGCCACCCCGCGTCGTTGACCCGGCGAACGGCCCGTGGCGAGCCGGGGAGGATGTCCAGCTGGTCGACGCGCACGAGCCCGTGACCGCCCACCTCGCGGTTGATCACGCCGTCGCGATCGAAGAAGACCGCCGGGCGTCGGTTCGAGAAACGCATGCGGGCGACGAGGCCGCTTTCGAGATCCCGCTCGACCATCGCGTAGCGCTCCGGGGTGCCCATGTCGCGGAGATACTCCGGGGTCCGATACGCGAGGACAGGGGCGCCCGAGGCCACCATCCGGGGGAACACGTCCCGGATGAAATCCTGCGCCGCCCCGGGTGAGAGGTGCTGGAACAGTCCGTCGCCGGCGAAGTACACCGCAGCGGGGACCAGGTTCGGATAGTCCGCCGGGATGCGTCCGTGCTTGGGGAGGATCTCCACGACGCGGTCCCCGTCGTCGCAGCGGATGAGGTCGGAGTCGTGCGGATGGTCGTTCGGGTGCGCGACGATCGTGGCGGCGGCCCCGCTCTCGCGGTGCCGATCGCGGAGTCGGTCGAGGTCCATCTCGACCGCGACATCGGCGTAGATCACGACGAAGTCCGTCCCCGCGAGGAACGCTCTCGCTGCGGGGAGGCCGCCCGCCGTGCCGAGGGGCGTTCGTTCCACGAAGAACCTGAGCTCGATCCCGAGCTCGCGGGCGCGGGGCGCCATGCCGGCGCGGAGCTCGTCGGCGAGGTGGCCTGCGAGGACGGCGACCTCCCGGACGCCGTGCCGCGCCAGCAGCTCGAGCTGACGGAAGACGATCGGCTCGCCCGCGACGGGGACGAGCGCCTTGGGAATGAGGTCGCCCGAGATGCTCCTGATCCTCGTCCCCCGTCCCCCGGCGACGAGAACGGCGCGGGCCGCGGGCGGCGGCGTCACGCCCGGCCCAGGATTCGACGCACCGCGAGACGCACGGCCTCGGTGGACGTCCGGGGCACCACGAACCCGAGCGCCTTGATCTTCCCGAGGTCGTAGCCGAAGCTGGGGACGTCACCGACCCAGCCCTTCGGCCCGCCGCTGTACTCGATGGGGATCCCGGTGACGCCCATCTCCTCCACGACGATCTCCGCGATCTCGCGCACCGACGTCCGATCCTCCGGGCCGACGTGGTAGACCGCGAACTCCTCCGGAGCCCGATCGACCACGAGCAGCATCGCGGCCACCAGGTCCCTCACGTACAGGTAGGGTTTCGCCTGCGTGCCGTCCCCCAGCACCGCGAGCCGCGAGGGATCCGCTCTGAGCCGCTCGACGAAGTCGTGAACGGCGCCGTGCGTGCAGCGTTCCCCCACCACGTTGGGGAACCTGAGGATCCAGGTCTTGAGCCCGTAGTTGTCCGCGTACACGGAGAGGTAGCCCTCCGCCGCGAGCTTGCTCGCCCCGTAGAAGGAGATCGGGCGCATCGGCCCGTCGGATTCCCTCAGGGTGTCACCGGCATCCCCGAAGACCGCCGAGGTGCTGGCGAAGAAGACGCGCCTCACGTCGTGCCGGACCATGGTCTCGAGCACCCTGTAGGTCGTCAGGAAGTTCAGTCTCAGATCCACGTCGTGATCGAGGCCGCCCTGCCGGATGTCCGAGTTGGCGGCGAGGTGGAAGACCGCGTCGAACTCGGCCTCCCTGAACAGCGCGTCGAGCGGCGTCGCGTCGAGGACGTCGAGTCTCAGGAACCGGAATCCCTCCGTGCCCTCGAGGTGTCGGACGTTCTCCAGTCTCCCCAGATGGAGATTGTCCACGCACCACACGCGGTCGCCCCGGGCGACGAGCGCGTCGCACAGGTGGCTGCCGATGAATCCGGCCCCGCCGGTCACGAGGATCCGCATGAGGCACGCCTTTCCGCCGCTCGCCGTGGGAGCGCGGCGGGACACGGAAAATACCCTCCCGGGTGGGGAGGGTCAAGCGACCGCGCTCCCCCTTCTCCACGCGTCGCGCCGCGCGGCGCCGTCCCCGACGGCGGTTTGACACCGCCACTCCCCTGGCGAAGAATGCCGCCCTGCCCGTCGCAGCGGCGCGCGGGCGCGGAGGCCAACTCATGAAGCGCGGGTCATTCGCCTCGAGTCTCGCCCTCGCGTGCGGCGCCCTGCTCCTCGTAGGGGGTGACGCGACGGCGATGGCCGCCGGGGCCGGGCCGGGAACCGCTCCGCCCAAGGGGCCGGTGCTGGGCGTGCTGGTGGATGAGGCGGCCGTGGACGCGCTCCCCGCACCGCCGGCGCTGGACCGACCGCTCGGGGCGCGCGTCGTCGCCCGCTGGAGCGAGATCGAGACCGAAAAGGGGGTCTACGACTGGTCCCGTCTCGAGCCCGCGGTCGCGAAGCTCTCCGGCGCGGGATTCCGCGTGGCGCTCTGCCTCACCGGGTCGAATCCGGTGTACCTGGCCGACGGCAGCGCGCCGTCGCCTCTCACGGGGGACTCCGTCCAGGCGTGGACCAACTTCGTGAGGAGCGCCGTCCGCAGCTTCGCGGGACGGGTCAAGGTGTTCGAGATCTGGGACGGCCCGGCGACGCCGTTGCCGGACCGCCAGGGGCCGGCGTTCGATCCCCAGGTGTACGCGTACGTCCTCAAGAGCTCGGCGCTGGCGGTGCGCGCCGAGGCCCGGGAGGCGAACGCCGAGGCTCTGGTGGCGGAAGGGGCGATCGCCGCGGCGGACGTCGAATGGCAGAAGGGCCTGTGGCTCCAGGACGCGGCGGCCTACATCGACATCCTGCCGGTCCGCATCCCCTCCGGGGCCGGGGACGTCGGACAGGACCTCGGCTCGGTCTTCCGCGAAGCGGTGCAGCACCCGCCCGCGCCGGAATTCTGGGCCTACGCCGAGATCGCGGAAGGGTCGCCGGCGGACGAGCCGATCGCGTGCGCGGTCCAAGCGGTCTCCGCGGTGGCCCCGGCGGCGGTCGCCCTCGCCCGGGTCTCCGGCGACGCGGCGCAGGTCGTCCGGCAGGCCAAGGTGCTGTACGGGCTGGAGCAGGCGCTCTCCGGATTCGCCGCCGCGCCGAGGGGGCAGCTCTCGTTCCTCGACGATCACCAGGTCCCGGTCTCAGGAGCCCGCGTGATCGGCCGGTTCCTGAACGACGCCGAGGACGACTTCCCCACCGAGATCGTGTACGACTCGCCGACGCCGGGACTGGCGGGCGGGCAGGCGTGGCTGGTCACCGACGTTCCCGACGTGCGCGACGCGAAGGTCGTGGACCCCCTGACGGGCGGAAGCGTCGAGACTGTGCCGTCGAGGGTTCCCAATCAGCCCGGGTCGAGGGCGCTCCGCGTGGTGTTCGCGGCGCACCCGATGGTCCTCTCGTTCCGAAAGGCGCCGCTCCCCAAGGGGCTCGAGCTCCCGACCGAGCAGCTCAAGGTGGAAAGCAGCCGAGGGCTCACGGCGGAGGAGATCATCGCGCGCTACCAGGCGGTCCAGAAGCTGCAAGACGACCGGCTGGACCGCTGGAAGGCGGCCGCCCGGATCGACTACCACTTCAAGATCGCGCAGGCCGGGACCGCGGTGGACGTTGCGATCGACAGCACCTACTTCTGGGAGCGCGGCGGGCAGCTCGAGTGGGACCAGAGCACCTACTACGTGAACGGCAACAAGGTCACCTGGAAAACCATCCCGGAGCTCCCGCTCATACAGCCGGAGAAGGTGATCACGCTCCCCCTCGACCTCACCCTCGACAAGACGTACCTCTACCGGCTGCGCGGCGAGGACACGGTGGACGGCCGCCCGGCGTACGTCCTGGAGTTCGAGCCGGCGAACCCGGGAGTGAAGACGAGCCTGTACCACGGCCGGGTCTGGGTGGACCGGGAGACCTTCGTCCGGATCAAGGCGTCGCTGATCGAGACGAACCTCGAGCCGCCGGTCGTCTCGAACGAGGAGACCGACGTCTTCAAGCCCTTCCTTGGGCCCGACGGCGTGCAGTATTGGATGCTCTCCCGGATCGACGGCGAGCAGCTCTGGACGGTCGGCGGGCGGAACTTCGTGGTCAACCGTCAGGTGGACTTCGCCACGTACGATCTCAACCTCGCGAAGCCGGCGCTCGAGGAGGCGCGGAAGAGCGCGTACGCCTCGAAGGACCTGATGCTGCGGGACACCGACAAGGGGTACCGGTACCTCGACCGCCAGGCCGACGGCACCCGCAAGGTCAAGGAGAGCGTGGTCACGCGCAAGTGGTTCGCGGCGGCCGGCGCGTACAAGGACAGCTCCCGCAGCTCGCCGGTGCCGCTGGCGGGAGTCAACTACCTCGACTACGACATGTTCCACAAGAACATCCAGTTCAACGTGCTCTTCGCCGGGGTCCTGGCGTTCGTGAACATGACCCAGCCGTCGCTCTTCGGATCGCGGATCGATCTCACGGGGGAGGCGGTCGGGGTGGCCTTGAAGGGCGAGGACAAGGTCTACGACGGGGACGTGGAGCAGGTGGATCGACGGATCGACATACGGGACCAATACGCTTCCGTGCGCCTTGGAATTCCCGCCGGCAGCTTCGTCAAGTTCACCCTGATCGGGAGTTTCTTCTACGAGCAGTACGCATCGAACAGCGATGCGAACAAGGCCCTAAGGGCGGAGAACGCCGCGAACGGCACCGCACTCAGGTTCGTCCTCCCGCAGGACCAGGTGCAGACGGACGGGACCCTCCAGGTCGAGTTCAATCGGAAGGGGTACGGGGTGGCGGCCTCGGGGACCTGGTCGCGCCGCTCGAAGTGGGAGCCCTGGGGGCTGTTCGACGACACGACCCAGGCGTTCGTGAGCCCGGAGCCGGTGAACAAGACCTTCACGGAGTGGGATCTCACGGGAACGAAGGAGTGGTACCTGCCGAAGTTCCAGAAGGTGCGGGCCGAGGTAAACTACATGGACGGCCGCGATCTCGACCGCTTCAGCCGGTACAGCTTCAGCCTCTTCGGACAGGACCACCTGCCCGGCTTCGCGGGGACGGGCGTCCGCTTCGACCGGGGGCTGGTCGGTCGCACCGGGTATTCGTTCAACCTGTTCGGGGCGATCCGGTTCGACGTCTCCCTCGAGCGCGCCCGGGTCCTGGACAGGAGCGCTACCGCCGGCTACCAGGTATTCACCGGCGCCGGCCTCTCGGGAAACATCATCGGTCCCTGGCAGACGGTCATCGCGGCGAGCTACGGCCGCGCCGTGCAGTCCGACATCCCGCAGCTCGTGGGAAAGCAGCAATTCCTGTTCACGATCCTCAAGCTATTTTGATGGGCTCGGTCGCAGCATCCGGCCGCAGTTTCCGGGGACCGCCCGCCGGGCGTCGAGCCACGGGACCCAGGCTGGCTCGAATCGAATCCGCGCGGCGGACTTGGATCGCGATTCAAGGTCGGCGGAAGCCGGTCGCCCCGTGTGTCGAGCCCGCGCCGCGGGCGTATACTGCGCGGCCGGATCGCGCCGTTGGCCGAGGCGCGCCCCGCCGGAGTCGAGAATGGAGCCGGGGAGCTCGCAGCCGAGGATCGAGCAGTTCCACCGTCCGAGCCCGCACGGATTCGCCAACCGGGCCGCGAGGCTCGTCTGGGGCGCGGCGTGGTGGCTTCTGTTCCGGCCGAGTCCACGACCGTTTTACGGCTGGCGACGTTTCCTGCTCCGGCTGTTCGGGGCGCGCATCGCTCGGGGCGCCAGACCGTTTCCTTCCACGAGGATCTGGGCGCCGTGGAACCTCGAGATGGGCGAGTACAGTTGTCTCGGATTCGGCGTGGACTGCTACTCCGTGGGCCGTGTCCGCGTCGGAGCCCACTCGACGGTGAGCCAATACAGCTACCTGTGCACGGCGACTCACGACTTCGAGGATCCGGACATGGCGCTCGTGACGGCGCCAATCGAGATCGGCGAGCAGGTCTGGGTGGCAGCGGACGTGTTCGTGGGACCGGGCGTGAGGATCGGCGAGGGAGCGGTCGTCGGGGCGCGATCGAGCGTGTTCAAGGACGTCGAGCCCTGGACCGTGGTCGCGGGCAATCCCGCGAGGTCGATCCGACGTCGTACGGTCCGGGAGCCTGAGCGGGCTCGACAGGAGACGCGCTGAGCCACCCCCGGCGGAAGATCCGTCGAGGATGCGCGGCGGCGACGAGTTTGACACTCCTTGCTCGGTGTCCAACAATGCGCCCGAATCCGGGCCGTCCTCGGACGTTCACGGAGGGGCCTCTGTGAGAGGAGTGGCAGCGAGCGCACTGATCGTCGTCGTGTCGTCCGCGCTGCTCCGCGATTCGCTCCGCCGGATCCTTCTCGGAGGAGACCACCCGGCTCCCGACCCGGCCGCCACGAGATTCGTCTGATGGCTGATCCCGCGGAATTCGGTGGTGAGGTGGAGGAGGAGGCGGCCCGCCTCCTTCACCGTCTTGGGTCGCCCGACCTCGGGGTCGTGCTCGGGTCGGGTTTCACTCCATTGCTGGCCGCGCTGGGAGCCTCCGCGAGCGTGGGCGCCGCGGAAATGGCGGGTTTCCCCGTGGTGGCGCCGGAGCGAGGCCGCGAGATCGCCGCTGCGACGGTCGAGGGAGGGCGGCTCTGGGTGCTCGTCGGGCGGCGCCACCTCTACGAGGGGTGCCGCGCGAGCGCCGTCGCCTTCCCCGTCGCGGTCCTGGCGGCTGCGGGAGCGCGCTCGTTGCTCCTGACGTGCGCGGCGGGGGGCCTCCGGGATCGCGACCGCGTCGGGGATCTCGTCGTGGTGACCGACCACCTCAACCTGACGGGCAGCGACCCGCTCCGCCTCGTCGATCCCCGCCGCCGCCATCCGATGTTCCTGGACCTCCAGGGCGCGTACGACCCTGTCTTCCAGGAGGTTTGGCGCTCCGCGGCGCGACGGCACGGAACGACGATGCGCGACGGAGTCCTCGCGGGGGTACCGGGGCCGTGCTACGAGACCCCGGCGGAGGTGCGGATGCTCCGCGCGATGGGCGCGGACCTGGCGTCGATGAGCACCGTGCCCGAGACCATCGCCGCGCGCTACCTCGGGCTCCGGGTTGCCGCGGTCGCCTGCGTCGCGAACCTGGGCGCGGGGATGAGCGATGCGGACGGGATCGAGCATGGGCGCGTCCTGGCCGCGGTCGAAGCCGCCGTGACCGCGAACGTTGCGATGCTGGTTTCTGGCCTGGCGGCGATGTGCGCTGTCGAGAGGCGGTCGTGAGCGATCCCTCGGGCGTACCGGCTGCGGGGCCTCTCGCATCGCCGACTCCCGAGCGCGAGAGGACCCGCGTTCTCCGGGAAGGGATGTGGGTGGGATTTGGACAGGTGGCCAGCTCTCTCGGCCGCCTCGTGGGTATCCGCCTCGTCACGGGTCTGGTGTCGCCGGAGACCTTCGGCCTCATCGCTCTCCTGCAGGGTCTGACCGCCCTGGGGAACAACCTGTTCTGCAATCCGCTTCTTCAGGTCACCCTCCGGTTCTATCCCGAGGCGCTTCGTGAGGGGCGGGTCAACGCCCTCAGACGGCTGGTCGGCAGACTCCTGCGGGGGAGCACGCTCCTTGTCGCGACGGCGATCATGGTTGGAGGGACGTTTTGGTCCGCCCTCGGGCTCACCGTCGCACAAGTCCCGGCGTTCCTGGCGGTCGTCGTTCTGTTGGCCCTCGACGTGTGGCGGAGCTTCGAGACCTGCCTCCAGAACGCCGCTCGTGACCAGAAGGATCAGGCGCTCTGGGGCACCATGGACGCATGGGCGAGGCCCCTCGCGGCGGTGGCGGTCGTCCTGTTGTTCGCACCGAGCGCGACGTCCGTACTGGTCGGGTACGCGGTCGGTTGCGCGGCGGTGAACCTCGTCTTTCGGAGGACCGTTGTCGTCGGGACCGACGCATCCAAGGGGCCCGAATCAGAGCCGTGGATCGCGCGGATGCGCGGTCTCGCGATCCGCTATGCCGCGCCTCTCGTGCCCCTCGCGGTGCTGACTTGGGTCATGACGCTCGCGGACCGCTACTTCATCGCCGGAATCGCCGGAATCCGTGAAGCGGGGCTCTACGCCGCCGTCTACGGCCTCGCGGCGCAACCGTTCATTATGCTCTCCGGGATAGGGATGTTCACGCTACGGCCGGTCCTGTTCCACGCCGTCGCGCACGACGACGCGGGCAAGGAGCGCCGTACGATCACGATCTGGCTGGCGTTGGTGGCCGGTGGCTCGCTCGTCGGAGCGCTCCTCGTCACGGCCCTGGCGGAGTGGGCGGTGAGCGTCGCGCTCGGCAAGAACTACCATTCCGCATGGCAGCTTCTACCGTGGATCGCGTACGGGTACGCATTCCAGTCGGTGCAGACCGTTTTCGAGGCGATGATCTACTCGCAGAGAAGAACCGGGCGGCTTCTCCTGCTCAACGTCGTGTCCGCATCCAGCGCCCTGCTGCTCTACGCGCTGCTGATCCCGCGGAACGGCGCGCTGGGCGCCGCGATGGCCGTTTTCGTCTCTTACGTCATCTCGTGCGTCGCTGCCTTCTTCCTCGCGGACGGCCCGCACCGGATTCTGGGACACGGAACGCGGCCCACGGGTTCCCCCGGTCCCGATGGGGCGGCGGGCGCGGGCATGGCCGAATCCTCGCGGGAGGGACGATGAGTCGCGAGCGTGACCGAGTCGGCGTCGTTGCAACCGGCCCCACCCAATGGGAGACCCCGTTCTTCCGGCACCTGCGCACGCACTCCGCGCTGGACCCGTATGTGTTCTATGGAAGCCGGCTCGGTCTCGGCGACGAAGTGGAGTCGGAGAGCGGCATTCGGGTGCATTTCGACCTGCCGGAACTCCTGGAGGGGCACGATTACGCGTTCGTGGGGCCCGGCGAAAACCCGATCGACGCGTTTGAGCGCGTCCACGGGGCTCGACCTCTCGACGCGATGGTCGTCGAGGGGCACGTCGGCCGTCTGCAGCGCGCGGCGCTCGCCTGGACCCGGCGCCGGCGAGTGCCCGCAATCTACCGGTCGGACTCGACGCTCCTCTACCGGATGCCGGCGTGGAAGAAGGTCGCGAAGCGAATGCTGCTGCCGCTTTTCTTCAGGCGGTTCCCGACGTTCTTGCCCTTAAGTACGCCTGCGGCCGACTACCTCCGTCACTATGGGGTCGGCGCAGACAGGATCTTTGTCAGTCCCTACATGCTCGACCACGACTGGTACGCGGCGGAGGCGGCGAGGTGGAGAGCATCGAGCAGGGCGCTGAGAGTCGAGCTGGCGCTCGATCGGTTCGACCACGTCGTGCTTGCTATCCTGCGTTTCGAGGATCGCGAGAACCCGCTGGAGTTCTTGCGGGCGGCGGCCTCGTTGAAGGGCTCCCGGCCGGGGCTCGGTTTCGTGCTGATCGGTGACGGCCGGCGGGCTTCCACGGTTCGCGAGTTCGTCGAGCGCGAGCATCTGGATCAGGTCGTCCTGCCGGGGTACCTCCCCCTGTCCTCGCTCCCACGATACTACGCCGTTGCCGACGTCTTCGTGCACCCGGCCGTTGAGGAGTGCTGGGGGCTGTCCGTCAACGAAGCGATGGCCTCTTCCGTCCCGGTCGTGGTCTCGACGGGTGTCGGATGCCGCTTCGATCTCCTGCCGTCCAGCGAGTTCGGCCTCGTCTACCCGCTGGGAAACGGGAAGGCCCTCGTCGAGGCCATCCTCGCGCTCGTGGACGATCCGGAGCGCGCGCGGGCGGTCGCCGCGCGGGCGAAGGAGCGCGTCGCGGGGTACGGTTACGCCCTTGCCGCGGAGTCGTTCGAGCGGGCCGTGCGAAGGGCGAGGCGAGCGCCGGGTTCTGCGACGGGGACAGAGGCCACCTGACGGTCCGGGAGTGGTACGCTCGCCGGCTTCCGGCCATGGCAGGTTCCGATGCACATCGTGCTTCTCAATCAGTACTACGCCCCCGACGACGCGGCCACCGCCCAGATCCTCGCCGATCTCGGCGTGGGGCTCGCCCGAGCGGGTCATTCCGTGAGCGCGATCTGCTCGTCCAGGTCCTACGCTTGTCCGGCGCGGCGGTACCCTCTGAGCGAGACTCTTGACGGGGTACGGGTGCGACGTGCGTGGTCCTCGGCGTTCGGCCGCCGGACGAGGATCGGCCGGGCGCTGGACTACGCGACGTTCCTGGCAGGCGCGGCAGGGCGTCTGGCGCTCGTCGAGCGACCCGACGTCATCGTGTCGCTCTCGACCCCCCCCCTCGTGGCCGGGCTCGGAGCCGCGTTCGCCAGGCTGCGTCGCGCCCGAACGCTGTTCTGGGTCATGGACGTCTACCCGGATCTCGCTTTCGAGCTGGGAGCGCTGCGCCCGGGCTCGCCGATCGGGCGGCTCGCGAGCCGCGTTTCCGACTGGATCCTGAGCGCCTCGGACCGGGTCGTCGCGCTGGATGATGCCATGGCGGCCAGGCTGCGGCTCCACTCCGACGTGAAGGTCGCCGTCATCCCGAATTGGGCCGATGGGGTCGCGATCCGACCCCTCGACCCGGAAACGAGTTCGCTCCGAAAGGCCTGGGGGTGGTCCGAGCGATTCGTGGTTCTGTACTCGGGCAACATGGGTCTGGCTCACGAGTTCGGGACCGTGCTGGACGCGGCGGAGGCCCTTCGGGACCGCTCCCGGGTCCTCTTCGCGTTCGTGGGAGGCGGGCCCCGCCGGGACGAAGTGCAGGAGGCTGTCCGGCATCGCGGCTTGTCGAACGTCGAGTTCAGGCCGTACGTTCCCCGCGACCGGCTGGGGGACAGCCTCGCTGCGGGAGACGTCCACCTGGTCACGCTCCGGGAGGGTATGGCGGGTATGCTCGTTCCTTCGAAGATCTACGGGATCCTCGCCGCCGGCAGGCCGACGCTGTACGTCGGGCCGCCCGAGGGGGAGATCGCGGAGATCGCGGCGAGGTCGACGTGCGGCCGCCGGATCGCGCCCGGGAACGCGCGGGCGCTCGCGGACGCGGTCATCGAGTACGCCGAGGATGAGACCCGGCGGAGGAGCGACGGGGAGAGCGCGCGACGCCTGTTCGAGGAGAGGTACACGAAGGAAGGCGGATTGGCGCGTTTTCAGCGGCTGCTGGAGGATCTGGCGGCCGGCGCGGAGAATTCGCGATGAGTCCAGAGTTCATTCCCGTGGCCGTTCCCGACATCGGGGAGCTGGAGCAGCGCTACGTTTCGGAGGCCATGCGGTCGGGGTGGGTTTCCTCCATCGGCGAATTCATCGGCCGCTTCGAGTCCGGCTTCGCCGACTTCTGTGTAGGAAAGCACGGTGTCGCCGTCGCCAACGGCACCGTATCCATCGAGGTGGTTCTCAGGGCGTTCGGGATCGGGCCCGGGGACGAGGTCGTCGTGCCGGCGATGACCTTCGCCGCGGTCGGCGCCGTCGTCGTCCACCTCGGCGCGGAGCCCGTCCTCGCGGACATCGACGCCGACTGCTGGTGCATCGACCCGCGGGCCGTGGAGCGGGCGCTGACCCCGCGAACCAAGGCGGTGGTCGTCGTCCATTCCTACGGGCACCCGGCGGACCTCCAGCCGATCCTCGACCTGTGCCGCCCGCGGGGCATCCGCGTCGTGGAGGACGCCGCCGAGGCGCACGGCGCGCGGTACCGAGGGCGGACGGTCGGCGCCATCGCGGACGCGGGATGCTTCTCGTTCTACGGCAACAAGATCATCACGACCGGGGAGGGAGGCATCGTCGTCACCAACGACGACGACCTCGCGGCGAGGGTCCGGATGCTCAAGGACCATGCCATGGACCCGTCGCGACGCTACTATCACCTGGAGGCCGGTTACAACTTCCGCATGACCAACGTCCAGGCCGCGCTCGGCTGCGCGCAGCTCGAACGCATCGCGGAGTTCATGCGGAAGCGGGAGGAGATCCTCTCGTGGTACCAGAACGATCTCTCGCGCGCGGACGGGGTCACGCTGAACCCACGTATGCCGTGGGCGGAGCCCGTGAACTGGCTCGTGTGCTCGGTGCTCGACGACGAGATCGCCAGGCTGCGAGATCCACTCCTGGCGGCGCTGAAGGTCGAGGGGATTGACTCCCGCCCGTTCTTCGTGCCGCTCGGGGAGATGCCTCCCTATCGATCCGCCCGCCAGATCAGCGCCGAGGGCGGTGGCAATCCGGTCGCGTCGCGCGTGGCCAAGGCGGGCTTCAACCTGCCGACGAGCGTTCATCTCGAGCTTCCGCAGGTGCGTCGGATCGCCGATGCGGTCCGCGGGGGGATCTCCCGGCTCCGCGGCGGCGGTCCAGGGCGGGGGGCGTGACCGCGTCGATTCCCGTCGGCGGAGGCAGGGAGCGGATTCGCCGTCCGCCGCAGCCGTACGAGCGTCGCGCCCGGCAGCCCGGAACGTCCCCGCGGCGGTACGGGCCGGTGCGCGGGAGGTCATCACGTCTCTCGCGGGTCGCCATGCCACTCGCGCTCGCTCTCGCGGCGATTTCCCCGGCCGGTGCGCTCACGCTGGCGCGGGGCGGACATTCGGAGGTCCGCCTCTTCCTCGCGCGGGACGCGAGCCTCGCCGAGCGGTCCGCGGCAGCCGAGTTGTCGACCTATCTCGAGAAGTGCACGGGAGCACAATTCCCCGTCGAGCCCGAGGCGCCCAGCCCCTGCCCGGGCCCTGCCGTCTACGTGGGGCCGACCCGTTTCGCCTCGATGCGCGGCATCGACCTCTCTGCGACGGGGCCGGAGGACTGGGTGATCCGGTCGGGACCCGGCTGGCTCGTCCTCGCGGGGGGACGTCCCCGGGGGACGCTGTACGCGGTCTACCGATTCCTGGAGCGACACGTCGGTGTCCGCTGGTGGAGCCCCTACGAGGAGTCCGTGCCATCGAGGAGGCGGCTGGCCGTCGGCCGGGTCGACGAACGCGGGAATCCGGTGTTCTCCTACCGCGACGTTCACGGGCTCGACGGGCCGAAGGAATTCGGCGCGAGGCACTTCCTGAACGGCGACGCTGCCGACGTCCCCAGGGAGTACGGTGGGAAGATCGGGTTTGCCATGCCTTGGGGGGTCCATACGTTCTACCGATTGGTCCCGCCAGAGGAGTTCTTCTCCGCGCACGCGCAGTACTTCTCGGAACGCGCGGGCCTCCGGGCCGCCGGCCGATCCCAGCTGTGCCTCACCAGCGATGAAGCACGGGAGATCGTGACACGCAGGGTCGAGGCTTACCTCGACGAGTCCGCGCAGGGGGCGGACGAGGCCGGAGTCCCGAGGCCCACGCTCGTCGACATCTCCCAGAACGATTGGGGAGGCGCCTGCGAATGCTCGCGTTGTCGCGCGGTCGTGGAGAGGACCGGGAGCCAGTCCGGGCCGATCCTTGACTTCGTGAACAAGGTGGCCGATGCGATCCGCGAGAAGCGACCCGACGTCGCGGTGACCACGCTCGCGTACCAGTATTCGTTTCCTCCGCCCATGAACCTCAGAGCCCGTGACAACGTGGTGGTTCGTCTCTCGGGATTCGGAAAGCGCGATTTCGCCCGCAGCGCCGCCGACCCATCGAACGCCGCCTTCCGGGAGGCGGTCGTCGGATGGTCCGGGGTGGCGAAGCACCTGTGGATCTGGGATTACGCGGTGACGTTCGGCGTGGAGCGAGGGCTCCCGCTGGCGAGCTACCGCAACTACGCGTCGGATTTTCGCCTCTACCGGGATCACGGGGTCGAGGGAGTCTTCGTCCAGCACGAGTATCCGGTCGCGGGAGACCTCCGGGACCTCAAGGTGTGGCTCTGGCTCGAACTCCTGGAGGATCCGGAGCGAGGCGAAGACCGGCTGATCCGCGAGTTCACCGACGGGTTCTACGGCCGCGCGGGACGCTTCGTCCGCAGGTATCTCCGCTTGCTCGAGGCCGCGCAGCGGCGGAACCCGGCGTTCATCGACGTCAACGCCGGACCGGCGGATTACCATCACGTGGACCTCGCCTTCGTCACCGCGGCCGACCGGCTCTTCGACCGGGCAGAGCGGGCCGTTGCCACCGACCCGGTCCTCAGGCGGCGCGTTCGCCACGCGCGCCTCTCGGTCGACTACGCCACCCTGGCTCGCTGGCGGGAACTCTCGCGCGAGGCCGAACGCCGCGGCCGGAAGATGCCTATCGATCGCGGACCGGTCGCGGACCGCTACCGGGCCATCTGGATTGAGCAGATCTCCCTTCGCGTTCCGGAGTCGTCGCGCGCCGCGGAATACGAGCGCGTGGAGGAGGAGGTGCGCGACCTTCTGGGCGATGGAGCGCCATGACCGGGCCAACGTCCACCGGCACCTTTTCGCCTTCCTCGCGCCCACCCGCTCAAGGGGCTGGTGCCCGAGGCACGGGCCCCTGGGCCATGAGAACCCGCACGCAACCAAGCTCGTCACGGGCCGGAGTGACGCCCAAGTCCGGGAATGCATTAAGATGACCGTTCGGACGCTGCGGCACGGCGCCCGTCGAGTGTGATTCCGCACCAACGGAGGTTGCGATCCCTCTTTGACCACGGTTTCATTCGGCGCAAGTCCCGCAGCTCTGCGCCTCGCCGTGCTGTTGCGGGTTCCACCCATGCAACGCAGCGTGCCCTCGATCGAGACGTCAAGCTTGTGTGCGAACACATTCGCTCCCCAAGAAGGGGGTGAGACTTGCGCGATAATCTTCTTCCGGGTTCCCGCGCATTTCGACACGCTGCGTCGATCTTGTTTTGTGCCTCGGACAGGGCCCTGGGCGTGGTGGAGCGCCGTGTTCTTCCGAGGATGTTCTTCTGGGCGAGGCGAGGGCTCACACCTGATTCCCTGCGTGGGGCCCGTCTTGTCTTCGTGTGCCAGGGGAACGTGTGCCGCAGCCCCTTCGCCGAGGGGTACGCACGCCGTCGTCTCCGCGAGGTCGAAGTGCACGCCGTCGGCCTCTCCGAAATCGACGGCCGGGTTCCGCCAGCCGAGGCCAGAGCGGCAGCCGCGGGTTTCGATGTCGATCTGAGCGGACATCGTTCGCGATCCCTCGGTTCCGCGGTCATTACGGCCAAGGATCTCTTTCTCGTCATGGACGGCAGCAATCTTCAAGGCCTCGAACGACAACGCCCAGGGAGCCTCCATCGGGCTTTTCTCTTGGATCCGCACGTGGCGATCGAGGACCCGTTCGGAAAGTCTCCGATCGTGTTCCAGGCCGTCTATTCTCAAATCGCACGGGCGATCGACCGGCTCGCCACCCTGGCCGACCTCGAGGCTCCGCGGGACGAACGATGACGGCGAAGGCCGGGACTGTCATCGTCGCGGACGCGGAGCTTCACACCATGCTGTGCGTGGCGCGAGCTCTCAGCGCTCGTGGCGTCGTTGTGATCGCTGCAGGCCGTCGGATGGCGGGAGCCATGCTGTCACGACGCCCGGTGCAACGGCTGGTTGTCGAAGGCGACGAAGAGGCGTACTCGAAGACGGTCGCGCGTGTCGCGCTCGGGAAGGACGCCGTCGCGGTCTTCGCGCACTACGAGAACAGCATGTTGGGCTTGGGCGAGTCGTTGCGGGGCACTGCGGCGCGAGTGATCGCACCGCCGCGAGGGTTGCTCGAGCTCGCCCGGAGCAAGCACAGCGTTCTGGATCGTGCGCAGCGAATCGGGTTGCGGGTTCCCCGAACGCTTCCCGTCCGAGCGAGCGACGCAGATGCGCCGGGCTTCGAGGATCGCCTGCGAAGCGAGTTCGGCACGCGCTGGCCCGTCTTCGTGAAGATGGACTGCGAGATCGGTGTCGACCCCGGCCCGGGGAAGCGGTACATGGTCCTCCGAGGCCCCACGGATCTTCCTGCCTTGCGTGGGTTCGCCTGCGGACGCGGACCGCTGTTGGTTCAGGAGTACGTCGAGGGGCGCGGCTGTGGCATCGCCGGCCTCTTCTGGAGGGGAGAGGCTGTATGCGTCGGGGGCCACGTGCGCCTGCGGGAGAGCCATGCCACGGGCGGCGTGTCGACCTACTGCGAAGCGCGCGTCGTCCCTGCCGCCTGGAACGCCGCCATCGATCTCATGCGGGACCTCGCTTGGAGCGGCCCGGCCATGGTCGAGTTCAAGCTGACGCGTGGCGGCGAGGCGGTGCTCATGGAAATCAATCCCCGATTCTGGGGCACGCTGCCCTTGTACGTTCGAGCCGGGCTCAACATCCCCTTCGCCGCGTACGAAGCGTTCGTGCTCGGTCGGACGCGCCCCGACAACCGGATCCGAGAAGGGCTGCGCATGCGATTCCTGCGGAACGACCTCCTTGCGATCGTGACGCAGTCGAAGGGAATCCGCGCGGCCTGGGAGGTCGGCAAGGTCGTCGCGACCACACCGTTCTTCGTGTTCGACCCGGCGCTCGAGTGGTCGGATCCCGGACCCTTTCTTCATCAGTTCCTTCCCGCGCGAGTTCGAGGCTTCGTGGAACGATGGTTCCCGGCCGCCAGTGCGACCCGAGAGTTTCCTTCGACGATGTAGGCGGAGGGCCGCCCGGGGGTCTGAGACGTCGCTGGGGTCGCGGGCAGTCGGGGCGTAACAGTGCGGTGGCTCCGCCGCGGCGGATCTGCCAGCAGAATCGCTGCGACGCATCGTAGGCGTCTGGTTCGGCGCGGACGCCGTGGGAATTCAGCGGGATTCTCGGGCGGCTGCGGGCACCGGGGGCGTGCGCACGCGGGTGAGGAGCGGCGATACCAGCTCGTCGCGGAGGATTCGGGAGAACTTCTCGGCCCCGCGAGCATTGAGGTGGTCGTTGTCGTAGAAATCATCGAGGGTGAAGCGCTCGTCGGCGAAGTAGTCGCGGAAGGGGAACCCTTGGCGCGAGGCGAGGGAGGTCGCAGCCCGGGTCATTTCGTCGAACACCGTCCGGTCCATGTTCCTCCGGTACGTCTCGAATACCGGTGTGGTGATCAGGACCACCCGGACTCCGCACGCCTTGAGACGGCCGAGGAGATCGTCGAGGTCCCGCAGGTTAGGGCCGACCGCCTCCTCCCGCATGGCCGCCGCGTGGAAAGCGACCCGCGCTCGCGCCGTGGCGTCGTTGATCGAGAACTCCTTGTTGGGATCGTTCTCCCGGACCGGCTGCCATCCGTTCTCGTCGATGCCGGGATCGGCATGGAACCCCCGGAGCAGAGACCTTCCGGCCGCCAGGTTCCCGTAGTTGAGGAGGAAGAGGTAGTTGCGGGGGTGGAGCCGGCACCGCGGGGGGGACTCCTCCGGGATCCCCCAGGTCGCCCGGTAGAAGAACATACGCCACGGCTCCGCGGAGTCGGGGAGCCGGTAGCGCAAGGAGAAGTACGACAGCGGGATTACCACCAGGCGGAGCCGCGGAAGCCGGTCGAGGTAGAGCGACACGACCCTCGCGTCGTAGTACAGGCTCTGGCTGAGATTCGCGACGCTCACGGCATTCGGCCCGAGGATCGCGGGGTCGATTCCCTCGAGGGACTGGGAGTGCCCCGTGATCAGGATCTCCGTGTCGGCGAGGCGGCGCTCGATGATCGCCTTCTTGACGCTGTAGGTGCTGGGCATCCGACGGAGCCCGAGCTCGACGACCGCCGACAGGGCGAGGAACGGGAGCGCGAGCAGCAGCAGCTTGACGCCGAGGCGCAGGACCCCGCGCGGATCAGAATTGGGCATAGATGAACGTCCTGGCCTCAAAGACGCCGAACGCGAGGATCAGGAGGACCAACGCGTAGTAGAGGCCGAAGCGGATCGCGGCGGGCCGCGCCATGAGCCGCGCGTAGAGCCCGCCCCGGCAATCGAGGAAATGCACCCCTTCCAGGAGCGCGATGGCGCCGACGGCGGTCGCGAATTCGCCCAGGGAATGGCCGAGCAGGAGCGGCTGGAGGACCGCGCGATCGCTGAAACCCGAGATTCCGGTCGTCGCGAGCCGGGCGACGTACGGCCCCGTCCCGTCCAGCAGGTGGGTGAGCACGTAGAGCGCGTCTCGGAGCGTCCTGGCCCGGAAGAAGACCCACGCGACGTCCATGAGGACGAAGACCGAGACGACGCGGAGGACCGCCCGGAGACGAGGCACACGGTGGAGGCCGGCGGCGCGAACCCAGCGCGACCGGATCTTCTTCGTGAAGCGTGAGAACACCATGTAGCTGCCGATGAGCCCTCCCCACGCGACGAACGTCCAGCTGGCGCCGTGCCACAGGCCGCCCAGCAGCATGGTGCCCATCGTCGCGACCGCGTAGCTCCAGTACTCCTCCCTGAGCCGGATGCCCAGGAGGCTGCGCTCCTCAGCCCAGCGAGCCGACGAGTACGCGAGCGGCAGGAACACGTAGTCCCTGAGCCACGAAGAGAACGTCATGTGCCAGCGGCGCCAGAACTCCGAGATTGACTCGGAGTGGTAAGGCCGGTCGAAGTTCTTCGCGAGCTGGAACCCGAGGACCTCGCCGACGCCGATCGCCATGTCCGAGTAGCCGGAGAAGTCGCAGAAGATCTGGAACGCGAAGAACACGCTCGCGACGATCAGGGAGACTCCCCGGAACGACGTCGGGTCGGCGTACACCGGATCGACGAAAAGGGACAGACGGTCGGCGATCACGACTTTCTTGAACAGTCCCCAGGCGAACCGGGTCAGCCCTCGAGCTACCCTGGCCTCGACGAACGACTCGGGAGCCCGAAGCTGCGGGATCAGGCCCCCCGCGCGATCGATCGGTCCCGCGAGGAGCTCCGGGAAGAAGGCGACGTAACCCGCGAATACCCCGAGGTGGCGCTCCGCGGCCGTCCGGCCCTTGGCGACATCCAGCAGATAGCCGATCAGGCGGAGCGAGTAGAACGAGATTCCGAGGGGAACGATCCACGCGAGCGGCCGGTAGACCTCCAGGTGCGCGAACGCGCCGATCGCCGCGTGCGCGGACGAGAGCAAGAAATCGAGGTACTTGGTGAGCAGGAGCAGACCGAGGATTCCCGCCACGCCGACCCAGAGGAGCGCCCGTCGTCCGAGGCTCCCGGGAGCGTGCGCCATCCGGATCGCGATCGCATGGGCGTAGACGGTCGCCGCCGCCAGGAAGGCCACGGCGGACGGCTGTCCGAGGGCGCAGAACGCGTAGCTCCCGACGAGCAGCACGGCCCATCGTCTTCCCGGGGGAACGAGCGCCCAG
The DNA here is from genome assembly GCA_020073205.1 of Terriglobia bacterium. Classification (NCBI taxonomy): domain Bacteria; kingdom Pseudomonadati; phylum Acidobacteriota; class Terriglobia; species Terriglobia bacterium. The sequence goes on along the minus strand of JAIQFR010000061.1, from coordinate 2,898 downwards.
GGGACGAGGAGGGCCAGGAAGAACAAGGCGAACGCGAGGGAGTTGAACGGCATGGCGCGGCCGGTCCCGGGTTCAGCGCGGCGGGCCGGCCGCGGGACGGGCGAGCATCTCGGTCAGCGCGGGACGCATCGCTTCCGCCCAGATCCTGTAGCCGGCCGGGGAGAGGTGGAGTCCGTCGGGCATGACCTCCCGGGGAATCGTGCCGTCCGGCAGGACAAAGCGGTCCCCGATGTCGAGGAACCGCACGTGCGCCCCGTCGTCGAGCCTCGCGAGGAGGCGGTTGACCTCGGTGACGGCGGCGCGGCGCGGCGACGCTCGCGCGTCGCGCGGCAGCAGCCCGAGGACCAGGATCCGCGCCCGCGGGAGCCTGCTCCGTAAAGCGGCGACGATCCGCTCGATCGCGTCGACGATCGCTTCCGGCGGGCTTCCAGCGGTGACGTCGTTGGTGCCAATCAGGACGACCACCCCTTCCGGGTCGAGGTCCTCGATCCGGCCCTGCTCGATTCGATCGAGGAGATCGCTCGTCCTGTCCCCGCTGATCCCGAGGTTCGCGGCGTCCAGAGGCTCCAGCTCGGAACGCCACACCGTTTGGCCGAACCCGGGATGGCGCCACTGGTCCGAGAGCGAATCGCCGAAGAAGATGACTTTCGCGCGCCCATGGGACGCATCACGAAGAAGCCTCTCGAACCGGGCCTCGTTCTGCGCGCGCGGGCCTGCGGACGGGCCGCACGCCGTGAGAAGCCCGAGCCCGAGGAGCACGACCCGCGCCCCCGGATGTCGGCCGAAGGTCCGGGCGACGGGCTTGAACGGCTTCAACGGGTCCTCTCCGGCGATGGGGGGCGAGACGAAATCCTAACCCAGCGAGCCGTGCGAAGCCACTCCATCGCCTTCTCCCGCGACCCCTCCCGGACAGCCGCCACCGCGGCTGCGACGACCGCCGGCGCGCCTCGTTCCCCTCGTACACCGGGTAGCGCGAAAACGCCGACTCTTCCACGACCGCGAGCGTTTCGTCGAGCGACGCCGATGCCGGCAGTCCAACCATGCGCGTCCGCGGCGTCATCACGTCTCGGGCCTTCTTCTCCGTGAACTCGAAGACGGCGCCGAGCATTTCGGCGTTCTCCGGTTCGAGCGTGCCCTCCTCCTCGCTCTGCTCGACGATGAGGCGGATCTCATCAGCTTCGTGGACCGTGCCTTCGCCGACGTTCGGCCGCTGTCGCATCGTGATGAGGAGCGCGCGGGCACTCTTGTCGAAGAGGAAGATGATCGGGCGCGTGATCCAGGCGAAGGTGAGGAGCGGCAACGCCAGCCATTTGGCCACGTGCTCCGGATTATTCAGCCCAATCGCGCGAGGGGAGAGCTCGCCCACCACGACATGCAGGTACGTGGCTATGGCGAGGGCCATGCCGGCGGCCACCGACGCGCGGGTCGCGACCGCGATCCCGAGCGGGAGTGCCTCCAGCCACACGGACAGGGAGTGTCCCAGGGCCTCCTCCGCGACCCAGCCCAGTCCGAGGGACGCGAGTGTAATGCCGAACTGGCTGGCGGCGAGCATTCTGGTGAGATTGTCAACGGCACGGAGCGCGATCTTCGCGAGCTGGTCTCCGCGCTCCACCATCGCCTCGAGACGGGTGCGGCGCGTGCGCACCAGTGCGAACTCCGCGGCGACGAAGAACCCGTTGACGGCAAGCAGGAAGGCGATCGTGAACACTTTCCCCATGTGGCCAAGCTACTCGTGACGTCCGGCAGTCACCACCATCCGCATCTCCCTGACCCGAGGGCCGCGCGTGTGCCACTGATGCGCGCACTGGCCGTGACCGTCGTCGTGGCGGTAGCAGAGGTGATCGGGGGCGTCTTGACCAATTCCCTGGCACTGATCGCGGATGCCGGTCACATGGTGACCGATGTGGCCGCGCTGTCGCTCGCGTTGTTTGCCGCGTGGCTTGGCAGCCGTCCTCCGCTGCCGGGACAGACGTTCGGGGCGCGCCGCTGGGAGGTTCTTGCCGCGTGGTTCAATGGGGCCGCGTTGCTGGTGATCAGTGGCGCCATCCTCTGGGAGGCGGTCGGGCGATTGAGTTCGCCGCCCCAGGTCAAGGGCGGCCTGATGCTCGTGGTCGCGACGATTGGGCTGGCAACGAACGCGCTGTCGGCGTGGTGGCTCCACGGGGTGCGAGGCACGACGTTGAACGCGCGGGGAGCGTACCTGCACGTGATGGGGGACCTGCTGGGGTCGCTGGCGACGATCGTGGCAGGCGTGCTGCTGGTGACCGTTGGCTGGCCCCTCGCCGACCCGATTGCGTCGATGGCGGTCTCGCTCCTGATCCTCGTCAGCGCGACGCGGCTCGTGCGCGAGGCAACCTCCGTCCTGCTCGAAGCGACACCCCCGCACATCGACCTCGCCGGCGTCCGGTCGACGCTCGAACGCGTAGATTCGGTACAAAGCGTGCACGACCTGCACGTCTGGACGGTGGGAGGCGGACTCGTGGCCATGAGCGCGCATGCCGTGCTGTCGGATTATGCGCGCAGCCAGACCGTGCTCGAGGAATCCCGGAAGGAGATGGAGCGGCTCGGCATCGTGCACGTCACGATCCAGATCGAGACACCAGCACTCGATGATTGCGGGGATTGCGAGTGAAGGGAAACCCATCGAGGAGCGAGGAGCGAGGACGGAGGAACGAGGGGTGAGGGGGAGGGAGGAGGAACGAGGAAGGGGAGCGAGGGGGTGATCCGGCGCGGTACTGAAGAGCGCAACGCGCTGCAACGACAACCTCCGGGCGATGTCACCCTCCTGCGTCGCACTGCTCATACCTCCGCTGCTGTCAAGCCCGTAGTTCACTCCCCCCTCGTCCTCGCTCCTCACCCCTCATCCGTCCCCCCTCGTTCCTCCGTCCTCGCTCCTCG
>JAIQFR010000060.1 GCA_020073205.1 Terriglobia bacterium | reverse complement strand
GTAGTTACGCCGGTCCCGGGCTGCTCGCCCACATTCTCGTTGCCAAATACTGCGATCACCTGCCGCTCTACCGTCAGTCGCAGATCGGTGCCCGCGAAGGGGTGCAGTTGGAACGCTCGACCATGGCCGAATGGGTGCACGCCTGTTTCGATCTGTTCAATCCACTTCTCGAAGCGCTCGCCCGCTACGTCATGGGGGCGGGCAAGCTCCACGCCGATGACACCCCGGTGCCGGTGCTCGAGCCGGGGCGTGGCCAGACCAAGACCGGGCGGCTGTGGACCTACGTGCGCGATGACCGGCCGGCAGGCAGCGAAGAGTTCCCGGCGGTGCTGTTTCGCTATTCGCCCGATCGGCGCGGCGAGCACCCGAAGGAGCATCTGAAACCCTTCACGGGCATTCTCCAAGCCGACGCGTTCTCAGGTTACGGCCACCTCTATGGCGAGCGCATCCAGGAGGCCGCCTGCTGGGCGCACGCGCGGCGCGCCTTCTACGAACTGCATCAGGCAAACCAATCGCCGGTCGACGCCGAGGCGCTGGACAGAATCGGTGCTCTCTACGCGATCGAAGCCGAGATCCGGGGCCGCCCGCCTAATGAGCGAGCACAAGCCCGCCAAGCGCGCGCCGGACCGCTGCTCGAATCGTTGCGTGAGTGGTTGCGCCAGACCCTGGCGCGGGTGTCCAAGAAGTCCGAACTCGCCAAGGCGGCCTCGAAGGCCCGTCCCCTCACGTACGACGCGAGCGTCTCGTTGAGCGCCGCGACCTGGAGCCGGTCGAGCCGGATCGCCCGGGCCAGAGGATCGCGCTTCATCCTGGCGATCAGGTCTTCGCGGCCGACCGCGATCCCCGCCTGAGGCCCGCCCAGGAGCTTGTCGCCGCTGAACGTGACCAGGTCCGCCCCTCGGTCGAGGATCGCCCTTACCGGGATCTCGTCGACGATGCCCAGCGGCGCGAGGTCCACCAGATCCCCGCTCCCCCAGTCCACCACCAGGGGAATCCCCGCCTTTCCGGCCACGGCCGCGAGATCCTCGAGCGACGCCTCCTCGGTGAACCCGACGATCTTGAAGTTGCTGGTGTGCACCTTCAGGATCATCCCGGTACGAGCCCCGACGGCGGCCTCGTAGTCGGCGGCGCGCGTCCGGTTCGTGGTGCCCACCTCGCGGAGCGTCGCCCCCGACGCAGCCAGGATGTCGGGGACCCGGAACGAGCCGCCGATCTCCACCAGCTCGCCCCTCGAGATCACCACCTCCTTGCCTCGCGCCAGCGCGCGCAGCGCCAGGAGAATCGCCGCCGCGTTGTTGTTGACGGCCGTCGACGCGCGCCCCGGGAAGAGGCGGGCGAGCAGCGGGTCGAGGTGCGAGAGGCGGCTTCCCCGGGCTCCACGATCCAGTTCGAACTCGAGGTCCATGTAGGCGGCGGCCGCCGTGGCGACGCGCGCGGCCGCGGACTCGGACAGGATCGACCGCCCCAGGTTGGTGTGGGCGACGACCCCGGTCGCGTTGATCACGGTCCTCGGCGAGGGGGCGAGGAGCCGGCGGGCACGATCGCCGACCGCCCGGGCGAGCTCTCCTGGCGCTCCCGCCTCGACGAGGGCCTCCGCGGAGAGCCTCCCGCCGCGCGCCGCCACCCGGAGCCGCTCGATCTCCTCCCGGAGCAGGTCCGCGACGAGAGCGGGCCCGATGTCGCGCGACAGCCTCTGGAACGGGGCGCTGGGGAGTATCTTCCCGACCGCGGGCAGCCCGCGCAGGTCCGGGACACGGCCTTTCGTCGGAGGGACCGACCTGACACGCTTTGTTTGCATCGTCCTCCACCCAAACCTATATTTTTTCGCGGGTTGCCCTGGCCGCGAATCGTCCGTCCCGTGGGCGATTATACGGAGATACCGCCCGTGCCGGATCGACCGAACGTGGGGATCGAAGCGGATATCGAGCGGCTCGAGGCTGGACTGCGCCAGCTCAAGGTGCAGTACGACATGTTCTTCGCCGGGGCGATCCCGAAACAGCCGCTGGAGCTGCGCTCCGAGCTCGAGCGGCTGATCAAACGCTATACCACCGCTCCCCTCCGGAAATACGCCCACCGCTTCCACTTCAACTCTCTGGCCGCGCGCTACAACAGCCTCTCCGAGCTTTGGGCCAAGACCCTCAAGGGAATGGAGGAGGGCGATCGGTCGGCCCCCCAGCTCCTCGACCGGCCGGTCGCGGCGTCGGAGCGTCTCCTCGCGAGGTGCCGCATCCACGACGCGATCGGAGAGCAGGAGGTCCTCAAGCTCCTCCACGCACGCTACCTCGACGCGCGCCGGAAGGCCGGCTGCAACGGCCACGACATCCGATTCGAGTCGTTCCTCCGTGGCGTCTCGGCCCAGGCGGAGCGGCTCCGCGAGACGTCGGGCTGCGGCGAGGTCGAGTTGCGCCTCGTGCTTCATGAGGGTAAGGTTCTCCTGAAAGCACGCCCCGGCCGTTGATCCGGGGCGACGAGGTCCCCATGAGGCACCGCAGCCCGGGCGTTGGGTCGATGCTGTGGCTGCTCGTCGTCGCCGTCCTCTCCGCGGGGATCGCGCTCGCCGCCGATCCGCCGCAGCAGCCCGCTCAGCCCGCTCAGCCGTCCCAGCCTGCCCAGCCGTCGTCCGAGGCGCCGGTGGAGAAGCCGATCGCGAAGGCCTCGTTCTGGCAGCGGCTGAGGCCGCGCCACAAGGACACCGAGGCCCCGGCGGCGGAATCGCCGCGAGAGACCAAGAAGGCCGATGAGGAGGTCAGGTCGGCCGCGCCGCGCGATCTGGTCAAGATCGGAGCGCGCCTCAGGAAGAGTCCCATCGCGGTCGACCCTGTCGCCAAGAGCTACCTCGACCTCGTGGACCGGGGCGGCGCGACGGCTGGGGACCTGAACGACTTCTCGGTGTTCCTCGGCCGCCACGGTTACTACGACGACGCCGTCCAGTACCAGCGGTCGGCTCTTCGTCTCGACTCCAAGAACGCGACGCTCTGGGTGAACCTCGGCACCCTGCACCGCGCGGCCGAGCGGACGTCGGCGGCGCGTGCCGCCTACAAGCGCGCGATATCGATCGACCCCAACAACGCGTACGCGCACTACGACCTCGGCACGGTGTACGAGAGCCAGGGCGACTACGACGCCGCGGTGGACGAGTACAGCCGCGCCCTGATCCTCGACCCCAGGATGGGGGACCCGAAATTCAACCCCCAGGTCGTGAGCAACGACCGGATGCTCGTGGTGAAGCTCCTGAACTACGCGGGTCAGTCCGGCTCGATGGGACTCCCGCTCCTTCCGGTCACCTCCGGCCTGTCGCAGCCGCCTCGTCCCGCTCCGGCGAGCCCCCCTGCAGCCCAGCCGGTCGCTCCCGCGCCCGCGCCGGCGGCCGCGCGCCCCGCGCCGTCCCCGCAGAAGCCGTCCCCTCCTCCGAGCCCCCGGCGCCGCGCCGCGGGACCGGCGGACGACAAAGAGACCCCGAAGAAGTAGCCGATCCCGGCTCGCGCGGCGGCCGGCACCGTGACGGGTCTCGATCCCGTTCCGATCTGTTAGACTCGCGCCCTCATGGCGCTCCTCCGACCCGTCTCGCTCGCGGTCCTCTTCGCGCTCGCGGCCGCCCCCGCGGCGGCGTGGACGCCTCGCACCCGCGCTCAGATGGCCGACGAGGCGATTCGTCTGATGCCCGCCTCGCTCAGGCTCGCCCTCGAGCATCACCGGGACCCGCTGCTCCGGGGCATGCTCGAGCCGATGTCCGGGGAAGACGGGGCCACCCACCGGCCGCCGTCGCACGGAGGATCGCTCGACGCGGAGGTCGCCGTGCGGGCCGCGGCGCTCGTGAAATCGGTGGAATCGGCTGCGGGATTCGACGAGGTCGCCAGGTCCTTCGGCGCCCTCGCCCACTTCGTCGCCGACGCCGGGTTTCCCCCGGGCGCCGCGGGCGCGGCGGGCGTCGCGCGTTACGCCGACTTCGCGGCCTTCTGCGAGTCGCGCCGCCCCAGGATTCCGCTGGTGTTCTACGGATGGGACGACGACGATCTCGCGCGCGGCGACTTCGCGGCGTTCTCCCGCCGCGTTCTCGAGCGGGCGCGGAGGGAATTCCCGAACCTCGAGCGCGCCTACGCCGCCGCCGGGAACCCGCCGGACCCGGCGGCCTTCGACGACCGCTCCGTCCCCTTCGCCGTCGCCTCCCTCTCGTACTCGCAGACCGTGACCGACATCGCCAGGGCGTGGCTCGCAGCGTGGCGCGTGGCCCACGGCGACCTCGGGCGCGTTCCGTACCGCGGGAAGGGCGAGGCGCCGCATGACGGCGGGGATCGCGAAGAAAGGAAGCCGTGATGGTCGAACCGATTCGCCGAGCGCTGGTCAGCGCCTTCGACAAGGAAGGCATCGTCCCCTTCTGCCGCGATCTCGATGCCGCCGGCGTCGAGATCCTCTCCACCGGCGGGACCTCGCGGCTGCTCAAGGAGAACGGCGTGCGCGTGGTGCGGGTCTCCGACCGGACCGGATTCCCCGAGATGCTGGACGGCAGGGTCAAGACGCTTCACCCGCGGATCCACGCGGGCATTCTCGCGATCCGGTCCGACGCCAGGCACATGGAGGACCTGAAGCGCGCGGGGATCGACCCGATCGACCTGGTCGTGGCCAACCTCTACCCGTTCGAGAAGACCGCGTCGATGGAAGGGATCGAGCTCGCCGAGGCGGTGGAGATGATCGACGTCGGCGGGCCCACGATGGTCCGCGCCGCGGCCAAGAACTACGCTCACGTGGGTGTCGTGGTGGACCCGGCGGACTACGGGGCGGTGATCGAGGAGATCCGGGAGAGCGGCGGCCTCTCCTCCGAGAGCCGCCTCACGCTCGCGGTCAAGGCGTTCCGCCACACGTGCGCCTACGACGCCGCGGTCTCCGCTTACCTGAGCCGGATCGGACCGCGGGGCGAGCTCCCCTCGGTGGCCGGCGCGGGGTTCCCCGAGAGGCTCGACCTCGGGTTCTTCAAGTCGCTCGATCTGGTTTACGGCGAGAACCCGCACCAGCGGGCCGCGTTCTACCGGGACCCCCTGGCGACCGGCCCGTCGGTGAGTCGCGCCGTCCAGCTCCAGGGGAAGCCGCTCTCGTTCAACAACCTCCTGGATTTCGACGGCGCGCTCACCCTGGCGGCGGCGTTTCGTGGCGAGGCGTGCGCGATCATCAAGCACGGCAATCCGTGCGGAGCCGCCCTGGGACGGGATGGCGCCGAGGCGTTCGGCAAGGCCCTCGAGTGCGATCGGGCCAGCGCCTTCGGCGGCGTCATCGCGTTCAACGCGCCGGTCGACCGCGCGGCCGCGGAGGCGATCGCCGAGGCGTTCTACGAGGGGGTGATCGCGCCGGCGTTCGAGGAAGGCGCCAGGGAGGTGCTCGGGCGGAAGAAGGGGCTGAGGCTCCTCCAGTGCGGAAGCCTCTCCGGGTACGCCCGCTCGGGATTCGACCTGCGCCGCGTGAACGGCGGCCTCCTCGTGCAGGACTGGGACGACGATCCCGATCCCGTCGCCGAGGCCAAGGTCGTGACTCGCCGAGCGCCGAGCGATCAGGAGTGGAGGGCGCTCGATTTCGCCTGGACCGTGGTGAGGAGCGTCAAGTCGAACGCCATCGTGTACGCCCTCGCGGACCGGACGGTGGGGATCGGCGCGGGCCAGATGAGCCGGGTGGACTCGGCCCGGCTCGGGATCGAGAAGGCGAGCGCGACGGTGCGGGGAGCGGTCGTGGCGTCCGACGCCTTCTTCCCCTTCCGCGACGGTCTCGACGTCGCCGCCCGGGCGGGCGTGACCGCCGCGATCCAGCCCGGCGGCTCGATCCGCGACCCCGAGGTGATCGCGGCGGCCGACGAGCACGGGATGGCGATGGTGTTCACCGGCCGGCGCCACTTCCGGCACTAGGGGCGGACGCCTACTCGTTCACCTTCCGGAACGGGATCGACTCCGCGACGTCGTAGAACGCGCGGTCCTTCTCGAGACCCTGGTATCTCCGGGCCAGCTCCTTCGCCCGGCGCACGGCGGGGTCGCCCGGATTGATCTGGAGCGTTTCGTCGAAGCTCTCCTGCGCCTCCTTGCAATTGCCTGCCCGGAGGGACACGAGGCCGAGGTTGTACCACGCGTTGGCTTTGTAGTGCTCGATCTCGGCGGCGTAACGGCCCTGGGGAAGACGGTACAGGATCTTCAGCGCCGGCGTGAACTCGCCCTCGTCGAACGCCGCCTTCGCGCGGTCGATCTGATCGCGCTCCGCCTTCTGGGCCTTGTACCGCTCGCCCGCCTGGCTCAGGCCGGCCCGGGCCTCGTCCAGCCCGGGATCGAGCGCCAAGGCGTCGTTGTACGCGACGACGGCCGTCGCGAAGTCGCCGGCCTCCATCGCCGATTTCCCGCGGGCCATCGCCTCGGAAACGCTCTTCGACGTGGGGACGACCGGAAGCTTCGGCGACGACGTGATCTCCCGCCGCGACGGCACCGGCCGCGCGGAAGCCTCGGGACGGGCCCCCGCCGCGGGAGGCGCCGACTTGCCGTGGAGCAGGGTCGGGAGCTTCCACGCGGCCGCCCCGATCGTGGCTGCGGCCACGACGACGGCCAGGCCCGCGACGATCGGCCAGGGGAGCGAGGACCGCGGGGGCGCCAAGGCGAGAGGCGGGGCCGAGACCTCGTCACCGATCCCCGCTTCCTCCCGCGCCAACGCACCGCCGCTCGCGGCCCCGCTCGCGAGCTGAAGGGGGATCGAGGCCGCGTTCGAGTCCCCGGTCATCGTCCGCGGCCCCTGGGGCGCGCCGACGTCCGCGGCCTCGAGCCGGGACCCGGCGGCGAGCAGGTCCTCGCCCTGGAACGCCTCGGAGCCTTTCGAAGGCGCCGGCCCCCGCTCCTGCGCCGCCTGGGCGGCGTCGATCCTCTCGAGGTAGTCCACGGCCTCGAGATGACTCGGGTATCTCTGAAGGACCTTCTGGAGGAGCGAGCGCGCCTCCTCGAGCCTGCCCGCCTCGAAATCCTGGACCGCTTCCGCCAGCCAGTTCTCGACGTCGCGGCTCGAGTTCCCCTGGGCGGTGCGGAGTTCCTGCTCCAGGGTCAGCGCCTGCTCGTTCTGCTCGTCGAGGATGAACACGCGGGACAGGATGCCGAGGGCCTCGTCGATCCGTTCGGCGGTCACCTCGCGCTTCGCTTCTTCCAGGAGATCCTCGACGCGGCGCTTCAACTCCTCCGCTGCGGCGCTCGGCGCGGCCGGGGCCGGCGGCGGCTCGATCACCTTGGCCTCTTGCGCGCCCGCCGTCGCCGGCGCGGGCGCCGGCCCGGCGGTCGCCGCCGCATGCGGCTTTGCGCCGGCCGCGTTCGCTCGAGCCGGAGGGTCGCCCACCGGCCCGGAAGGGGCGGGAGCGTCGGCCGCCCGCTTCGCGCCGTCGAGACGGGTCGAGAGCGCGTCGAGGACCTTCAGATCTCCGTCGAGAGGGTCGCCGTCCCGCGAGGCGTTCTCGCATTGGCGCAGCAGGTTCGCCGCTTCGAGGTGGTGGGCATCCACCGAGAGGACCTTGCGGCAGGCGGCGGCCGCTTCACCGAGCCGCCCCGCCGCCACCCCGGCCTTGGCCCGCGCCAGGTGTTCCAGGACGAAAGGCTCGGTCTCGAGCGCGCGGCGCGCGCGCGCCACCGCTTCGGTGACCGCGGACTCGGACGGCGCCTGGGCCGCGAGCTTCTCCGCCGAATCCACGGCGCCCCGGAGATCGCCGGCCTCGATACGCGCGTCCACCTCGTCCAGCCGGCGCCTCAGGTCCGCGGGAGCGATTCGCGAGAGGACGGGCGGGGGCGGTTGCGGCGCCTGGGGCTCGCGCGTCTCGACGAGCATCGCCGCGAGCCGGACCCCTTCCATCGCCTGCTCGTCGCCGGGATCGATGGCGAGGAGCGACTGCCACGCCTCGAGCGCGTCGCGGAACTCGCCGCGCAGGTAGTGCTCGGAGGCCTTTTCGTGGAGCTGGGCGATCTGCTGACGATCCATGGGCGACCCCGTCCCGGCACGCACCTCGGCCGGCGGGGCAAATATAGGTTCCGGAACGGGATCGGCCAGTCCGCGGCGCCGGTCAGCGGGCGGTCCGCCGGCGCGCCAGGAAAGCGGCCCGGCAGGCTTCAGAGCAGAAGAACAGCTCCTCCGCGCCCTGACGCACGGTGAGGGCCCGGGACTTCGGCAGGAACGTCTGGCAGATCCGATCCCGGACCATCGCGCCCTCGAAGCGGGGGACGGCGTGGCGCGATCCGGAGCCCGCGGCGGCGAGGCCCCCGGCGAGGCGCCGAATCAGCCACCACGCGCCGAAGACGGCGAGGAGCAGAACGACGAGGCGCCGGATCACGAGGCCGCTCCCCGCCCGGACTTCGCGTGCGCCAGGTCCTGGCGGAGCCTGTCGAGGCCAGGCGCTCCGGGATTGACCTTCTCGAGCTTCCGTAGCGCCTCGTCGGCGGTGTCGAACCGGCCGAGATCGAACCCGGCGACCACGGCCGCGTTGTACAGCGACTGCCAGTGCGTCGGATCCGCCGCTTGCGCACGGCGGAAGTAATCGAGCGCATCGTCGGGCCGCTTGAGCTGCCGGAGGCAGATCCCGGCGTCGGTGAGGACGTTCGCGTCCTGCGGCTCGAGGTCGATCGCCCGCCGGTAATAGTCGAGCGACTCCGTCCACCGTCCCGAGTCGTACATCAGGTTGCCGAGGCGCTTCAGCGCCCCCAGGTTCCTGGGGTCCGCGTGGAGCACGCGCTCCAGGTCGGCGACCTCCGCCGCCGACGGGGCCGGGCTCGCGGCCGGAGCGCCGGTGGTGGATGCCGCGCCCTCCGAGGGCGGTGCGGCAACGAAGCGTTCGAGGGAAACGCTGGCCGACGGGTGCTTCGTGAAATCGAAGACCCCGTATCCGATCAGCGCGCCGAGCAGGACGCCGCCGGCCAGGTACGCCCACTTCTCCCTATTCACCTGTTGCACCTCGAGCGTGGCGTCGAGTCACCGTAGCGCCGGGCTCCGAGGCTGTCAAGGACGGCGGAACTCGGGTAGACTCGCCGCGATGGCCCGGTCCGGCGCCCCTTCCTTACCCAACCTCTACGGCCTCGAGCTGGAGGCGCTGGTCGCGCTGCTCGGCGGGCACGACGCCGAGCCGTACCACGCGGGACAGATCCACCGTTGGCTCTATCGCTTCCGCCGATTCGACCCGGCGAAGTGGACGGACCTCCCGCGAAGGCTCAGGTCGCGGCTCGCCGAGACCTCCCGGATCGACCCCGGATCGATCGCGGGTCGGGCCGAGGCGAGGGACGGCACGGTCAAGTACCGGATCGCCTTGGCCGACGGGGGAGAGGTGGAGGCGGTGCACATGTCGCAGCGCGGCCGGGCGACGCTCTGCCTCTCCAGCCAGGTCGGTTGCGCCCTCGACTGTGACTTCTGCCTCACCGGGAAGATGGGTCTCGCCCGCCACCTCGACGCGGGAGAGATCGCGGGCCAGGTGGCGCTGATCCAGGAGGACCGCGGCCTCGGCGGAGCCCCGTTCAACGTGGTGTTCATGGGGATGGGCGAGCCGATGCACAATTACGATCACGTCATGGCGGCATTCAGGCTCCTGACCGACCCCCTGGGATTCGGCCTCTCGCACCGCCGCGTGACCGTGTCGACCTCCGGCCTGGTGCCGGGCATCGAGCGGCTCGCCGCGGAGACCGCGCGTCCCCGACTCGCCGTCTCCCTCAACGCGACGACCGACGCGGTGCGCGACCGGCTCATGCCGGTGAACCGGAAGTACCCGCTGGCGCGGCTCCTCGAGGCCTGCCGTTCCTTCACGCGCGCCACCGGCGACCGCTTCTCGTTCGAGTACGTCCTGCTCCGCGGCGTCAACGACACCGAGGAGGACGTGAATCGCCTCGCGCGGATCGTGCGGGGCCACCGAGCGAAGCTCAATCTGATCCCGTTCAATCCGGTCCCGGGCTGGCTCGAGTACCTCCCTCCCCCGAAGCCGCGCGTCGAGACGATCCGCGACCGGCTCCTCGCGCTGGGCGTCCCCGTCAGCATCAGGTGGAGCCGCGGGGCGGAGGCGCGGGCGGCTTGCGGCCAGCTCGCGCTGCTCCCCGATCGGCCGCAGGGCGCGGCGGTCGGGGCGCGCGCCCCCGCCCCGTCCCCCAGGAGGCAGCCGTGATCGACCTCGACGGAAAGTCCGCCCTCGTCACCGGAGGCTCGCGCGGGATCGGCCGCGCCTGCTGCCTCGCCCTCGCCCGCGCCGGCGCGAAGGTCTGCGTGAACTACCGGGTCGAGTCGCCGTCGGCCGAGCTCACCGTCGACGAGATCGAGGGCGCCGGCGGGGAGGCGTTCGCCCTCGCGGCCGACGTCTCGCGCCCCGAAGACGCCGAGATGCTCGTGGACGAGACCGTCCACCGCCTGGGCGGCATCGACATCCTGGTGAACAACGCCGGGATCTGGAAGGGCTCCCCGGTCGACGAGATGACCGACTCCGAGTGGGCGGAGACGCTCTCGATCAACCTGACCGGGACGTTCTTCTGCACTCGCGCCGCGGTCCCCTTCATGAAGAAGGCGCGCTGGGGGCGAATCGTCAACGTCTCGAGCACCGCGGGCCAGCGGGGAGAGGCGTTCCACTCGCATTACGCGGCGAGCAAGGGGGGGGTGATCTCGTTCACGAAGTCGCTGGCGGTGGAGCTGGCGCCGCACGGGATCACGGTCAACTGCGTCGCGCCGGGCTGGGTCGCCACCGACCTGACCCGGGAGTCGCTCCTCGGCGCCGAGCGGGAGGCGATCCTCGGCTCGATCCCCCTCGGGCGCGTGGCCCGACCGGAGGAGATCGCCGGCGCCGTGGCGTTCCTCGCCTCGGACCTCGCGTCGTTCGTGACCGGCGAGGTCCTGAACGTCAACGGCGGCGCCGTGCTGGTGGGCTAGCCGGCCGGTCCGAGGATCGCGCGCCGAACGAGCTAGTTCGCCAGGCCTTCCTCGAGGCGGCGGAGCGCCTCGCGGAGCGTCTCTTCCCGCTTGCAGAACGAGAACCGCACGATGCTCCTCCCACGCTCGGGCTCGGAGTAGAACGACGACCCCGGGACGCACCCGACGCGGATCTCCTCGGCCAGCCGCCGCGCGAACGCCGCGTCGTCCGTGACTCCGAGCCCCCTCGCGTCCGCGAGGACGTAGTAGGCCCCGCGGGGGACCGAGCACTCGAATCCGACGTCCTCGAGCCCCGCGACCAGGAGGTCCCGCCGGGAGCGGTAGGCCGCCGCCAGCTCGCGGTAGTAGTCGTCCGGCAGGGACAGCGCCACGGCCCCCGCCTCCTGGAGCGGCGCCGGAGCGCCCACGGTGAGGAAGTCGTGCACCTTGCGGATGCCGGCGGTGAGCGCCGGACAGGCGACGGCCCAGCCGACCCTCCACCCGGTCACCGAATAGGTCTTCGAGAGGGCGCTGATCGTGACCGTGCGGTCCGCCATGCCGGGAAGCGTCGCGATCGGGACGTGCTCCGCGCCGTCGTACAGGATGTGCTCGTAGATCTCGTCGCTGAACGCCACGACGTCCCACTTCCGGCAAAGATCGGCGATCGCGGTGAGCTCGTCGCGCGAGAACACCTTGCCGGTGGGGTTGTTCGGCGAGTTCAGGACGATCCCGCGCGTCCTCTCGTTGAATGCCGCCGCCAGCTCGTCGGGGTCGAAGCCGAAGTCCGGCGGCTTCATCCCCACGAATCGCGGCACCGCCCCCGCCAGGATCGCGTCGGGACCGTAGTTCTCGTAGAACGGCTCGAACACCACCAGCTCGTCCCCCGGATCGAGCACCGCGAGGATCGACGCGATCATCGCCTCGGTGGAGCCGCAGGTGACGGTGATCTCCCGGCCCGGGTCGATGGCCATGCCGTAGCGGCGGCCGTACTTCTCGGCGACGGCCGCGCGCAGCGAGGGGGCGCCCCAGGTGATCGCGTATTGGTTCACGTCCTCCGCGATGGCGCGCCGGGCGGCCTCCTTGACCTCGGCGGGGGCCGGGAAGTCGGGGAATCCCTGGGCGAGGTTGATCGCGTCGTGGATCCCACAGAGCCTCGTCATCTCGCGAATGACCGACTCGGTGAAGCGGCGCGCCTTGAGGCTGACGTCGAGCACGCTCAGTTGTCCGCCCGGCGCGCGCCGGTGCACAGCAGGGCCGCCGGGGCGCCGCGACCCTCGTCGAACCGGCGGATCCTCACCCCACGGAAGCCGGCGCGGCGCAGCCGGTACTGAAGCTCCACCTCGTGGAACGAGAGGATCTCGGGGCCGGACGGCTCCCCTGCGAGCCTGAGCGGGGTCCGCTGCCGTCCCCTCGGTGACGCGGACACGATCGCGGCGAGCAGCCCGCCCTCGACCAGCGCCCGGTGGATCTCCGCCAGGATGCGGTCGACGTCCTCGGGCCGAGGCCCGGCGATGGAGCGGATCGCCACCGCGACGTCGATGGAGTTGCGGAACGGAGCGAGGTCCCGGAGGTCCCGCCGGCGGAAGGTGACGGCCTTGCCCACACACACCCTTCGCGCCAGGGCGAGGCTCGCCGGGGCGTAGTCCACCGCGATCACCTTGCCGAACTGGCGGGCCAGGAACGGCAGGAGCCGCCCCGATCCGCAGCCGAGGTCCGCGACGGTCATGAGCCGGCGTCCGGGCACCCCGCTGAGGAGTCCGACGAGCGACGCCTCCGCGGGCGGAGGGTCGCCCTCGCTCCCCGCGCTCAGGACGGTGAAGGCGTCCCAGTCCTCGGGTCCCCAGCGCATGCGGCCTCCCCGCCTAGAATCTAGTCCCGTGCGCGCCCTCCGACCACGGCGAGGTCAGCTCAGGAGGTTCGCCAGGAACTCGGCATTGGTCGGGTAGCGCGACAGCCGGTCGGTCAGGAGCTGCATCGCCTCCGCGGCCTTGAGCGACGCGAGGGCCCGCCTCAGGAGCGTGACCCTCGGCAGCTCCTCGGCGGTGAACAGCTTCTCCTCCTTCCGCGTTCCGCTCTTCGAGATGTCGATGGCCGGGAAGATCCTGCGCTCGAACAGCCCACGGTCCATCACGATCTCCATGTTCCCGGTCCCCTTGAACTCCTGGAAGATCACCTCGTCCATGCGCGAGCCCGTGTCCACCAGCGCGGTCCCGATCACGGTGAGGGACCCACCCCCCACGACCTTCCGAGCCGCCCCGAAGAACTTCCGGGGCTTCTCCATGGTGCGCGCGTCGACGCCGCCGGAGAGCACCCGCCCGGAGCTCCGCTGCTCCGTGTTGTACGCCCGCGAGAGGCGGGTGATCGAGTCGAGCAGCACCACCGCGTCCCCGCCCGCCTCGACGAGCCGCTTCGCGCGCTCGATCGCGATCTCCGCGACCTCGAGGTGGTTCTTCGCCAGCTCGTCCGACGACGACGCGATCACCTCGCCCCGCACCGACCGCCGCATGTCCGTGACCTCCTCGGGTCGCTCGTCCACGAGGAGCACGATCAGGTGGATCTCGGGATGGTTCGTGCTGATCGAGTGGGCCATCTTCTGGAGCAGGACGGTCTTGCCCGCCTTGGGGGGAGCGACGATCAGGCATCGCTGCCCCTTCCCGATCGGGGTGACGAGGTCCACGACGCGCATCGAGAGGTCCGCCGGGTCGCACTCGAGACGGATCCGCTGCGTGGGATCCTCCGCGACCAGGCTCCGGAACGGCGTCCTCTGCCCCCAGCCCTCGGGCTCCCCGCCGTGAATCGTCCTCACCTCGCCCAACCAAGGAGGCTGCCCGGGTCGGGCGGGAGGGACCGCGAGCCCGGCCATCTCGACCCCGGTCTCGAGGCCCAGCCGGGCGACGACGTCGCGCGGGACCAGCGGGTCGCCTGGCTGCGGGTCGTAGTCCGACTGCGGCGATCGCAGGAAGCCGTGCCCGGCGGCGACGACGTGCAGAACCCCCGCCACCTCGAGACTCGGGTTCCCGGGGGGAGGACCCGCGGGGAGCCGCCCGTGCTGCGGGGGAGCGGCCGGAGGTCCTCCTCCTTGATGGCGTCCGCGCCGGCGCGAGCGGCGGCGTGGGCCGGGACCGGGGCCTCCCTGTCCATGGAGCATGTCGTCGAGTCTCCTGCTTTCCGGTCAGCCGCGGGCGTCCGCCGCGATCGCGTCGAGGATCTCGGCGGCGAACAGGATCAGGACCTCCACGGCGACGTCGAGCTTCAGCCCGGCGTCGGTGAGCGAGATGTCGAATCCGTCCCCTTCGGGACGCGCCACGAGGTAAGCCCCGGGGACTTCCCATCCCGACAACTCGAATCGCGCGGCATCCGCTCCCCGCCGCCGGATCAGGAACAGGCGGCCATCGGGCGCCAGCAGGTTGCTCGGCGCGCCGTCGCCGTCGGCTTCCCGCGTCGTGCGGCTCGATGCGCCGCCCCGGCGGTCGCTCAACACGAAGCCGCCCGGATAGGAGCGATCCCGCTCGAGGAGCCAGCGAGCCCCCGAAGGCCCCTGCGAAACCTCCCACCCGTCGCCGGCCGCGCTCACGGCCAACGCCGCCGCGCCGCCACCCGGTTCGATCCGGAAGCCGCCCTCCCGCGTCGTCGCGAGTCTCATCGATGTGGAAGCGCCACGCTCTCTCTCGCGGGCCGGTTCCGGACGGGCCGCATGCCTTTGCCCCGCCCTCGGGTCGAATCGGAGGGGGAGTATACACCGATCCGCGGAGGCGGCCCGGCTGTTCGCTCACCCCGGCCCGCCAGCGCCCGGCCCGGTCGGCCTCGCCGCCGGCGGCCTCGAGACCGGGGCGGACCCCGGAACCTTCGAAGCGTCCCGCGGCGTCGCCTCCTCCGGCTGCGGAACCCCGCGGCGCCGCAACTCGCGCAGCGCGGAGGCGGCGGCCGCACGGACGAACTCGTTCGGATCCCGCGAGGCCGCGTCGAGCGGCGCGTACGCCTCGCCCACCGCCGCGCGCCCGATGGCATCCACCGCGGCGGCGCGGACCGCCCACGACGCGTCCTCCCCGGCGAGCCGGGCGAGCGCTTCGAGCGCGCCGGCGGGGCCGAGGCGCGCGATGGCCTGGACCGCAGCGAGCCGGACCTGGGATGCGGGATCGCCGAGCGCGGGAAGAACGGCACGAGCGCTGTCGTCGGTTCCGAGCTCTCCGACGGCCTGGACGGCCACCCGTCTCGAGCGCCAGTCGGGATCCGTGACCGCGACCCGGACGAGGTCGGGCACGGCCTCGGTGGCCCGGAGATCGAGTAGGCACTCCGCCGCCGCGGCGCGAACGGCGGGGTCCGGATCGCCGAGCGCCGGGCGAGCGCGCTCACTGGTACCGGGAACTCCGAGCCTCACCAATGCCGCGAGGGCGCTCGCGCGAACCGACCCGTCCTCGTCGGCGAGGCTCTCCTCGATCCTCGCCACGTTCGAGGCGGTCGGCTCGCGCTCCCAGTCGAGGACCCGCGCGACGCGCCGGTCGACCCGACCGCGGCACGCGGCGGCGAGAAGCGTGAGGCCGACGATCCCAATAACCCTTCGACTGTTCAAGGTCGAGAACATACTAGCTGATGTCGTGATGAATATCGACATTTTCGAAATCAATCCATATGCAAAATCTTTGTTGCGTCGAAACTTGCCACACCGTATCTCATGCATCGACAAACAAAATACGAGGACACCAGACCATGCCTATTCTCTCCTCCGAAATTCACTTCAGAAAAGGGCTCGCCGCCCTCTCCGAAGGAAACCCGGCCGAGGCGGTGGAGCAGTTCAGGCAGGCGATCGTCATCGAGCGCCAGCGCAGCGTGTCCCGTCCGCAGATGCGGTACGTGTCGTTCTACGGGCTCGCGTTGGCGAGGGCGAACGGCGCGACCGCGGAGGCGGTCCAGACGTGCGAGCGCGCCGCGAAGCTCGATTTCTGCAACCCCGACCTCCTTCTCAACCTCGGGCAGGTCTACCTCCTGGCGGGGAAGACGACGCGCGCCCTGATGGCGTTCGAGCGCGGGCTCAGGCTCGCGCCCGAGCACGGGCGTCTTCGCGCCGCCTTGGCCGAGGTCGATCGCCGCGGCACGCCCCCCCTCCCGTTCCTTCGAAGGTCTCATGCGATGAACCGCTGGCTCGGCAAGCTGCGGCGAGCGACGCTGAGCCGGATCCCGCTCAAGCCGCCTCCCCGCCGCACGGTCACTCCCTCCTGACCGTGCAGCGAAGCTGGTCCCTCCTCCCCTCGTTTCGAGCCGTCGCGAACCGGCGGCTCCCGGGCGGTCGATAGGCCGCCCGTTTTCTTTCCTCTCAGCGGGCACGCTGGAGCCGGAGCGCGACGTAACGCTGAGACGCATCCACGGCGCGCCTCAGCGACTCACCCCGTGCCAGGTACCCTGCGAGCGCGGCGGCGTGCACCCCGCCGGCGCCCGCCACCCGCGGGGCGAGGATCCGCGATGCATCGAACACCGCGACGGGTCCTCCGTCGTCGAGGACGTCGAGCACGCGATCGCCCCAGGCGGCACCCGCCACCAGCGCCGCCCTCGCGCCCTGAGCGCGGAGCGCCGCCGCTCCGCGCTTGATCCCCTCGAGTTCGCGCCCCCGCTCCCCCGCCATCACGGGGAGATCGCCCGCCCGAACCAGGACCACGGCGGCCAGAGGGAACAGGAGGCGTCGCATCGCCTCGATCGTCGCGTCGTCGAGGATCCTCGCGCCGCCGATGCGGACGATGGGGGCGACGACGACCGACGCGACGCCGCACTCCCTGAGGAGCGTCGCGACCAGCTCCACCTGGAGCGCGTCGCGCAGGATCCCGATGCGCGCCGCCCTGGGCCGCGCTCTCTCCGCCAGGGACTCGAACTGCTCCGCGACGAGCGACAGCGACAGCCCCTCGAGCGCGCCGACGCGCTCCTGCGACGCGACCAGAATCGACGTCACGACTTGCACCGGGCGGCAGTGCAGCTCGGTGAGAGCGGCCGCGTCCGCGGTCACCCCCTCCTCCCCGAGCGTGTCCACGGCGTGGACCGTGAGGACGACCGGATCGACGCTCAAGGCCCCTCCCCCGCGCCTCCGCTCCGTAGCGACCGCCAGAGCGCCGCCGCCTCCCTCGCCGCCACGGCCAGGTCCACGAGCCCCAGACCGCTCACCGCGCCGCGGACCCACCCGCTCCTCACGCAAGCCCCCCACGCCGGGAGCAGGACGTACGTCGCCTCGTCCCAGAACGCGGTCCACGGCGCCGCGGCGAGGAACACCCCCAGCACGCCGAACACGTAGACCCCGAGCGCCGGCCGGATCCGATCGGTCAAGCGCCCTCCGGGCCTTCGAAGATCTCCGACCGGCGGAACAGCGGGTAGAACGGCCAGGACGAGAGCTTCTCGGTGCCGCCCTCCTCGCGATCGACGAGGCAGACCACCGCGACGACCGTGAGACCGGCCTCCTGAGCCGCCTCGATCGCCCTGAGCGTCGAGCCCGCGGTGGTGACCACGTCGTCCACGATCACGACCCTCGAGCCCGCGGGCACGTCTCCCTCGATGCGGCGCCCGGTGCCGTGGTCCTTCGCCTCCTTGCGCACGATGAACGCCCGCATCTCCGGTCCCTCGACGAAGCTCAGCGCGGCGACGGGGCAGACGATCGGGTCGGCGCCGAGGGTGAGCCCCCCGATGGCGTCGGCGTGGATTCCGTGCTCCCTCAGCGTTCTCAGGATCTCCCGCGCGGCGAGGTACGCCCCCTCCGGAAGCAGGGTGGTCTTCTTCGAGTCGAAGTAGTAGCGGCTCTTCCGGCCGGAGGCCAGCGTGAAGTCGCCGAACAGGAGGGAGTGCTTCTTGAGGAGTTCTTTCAGTCGCTCGCGCTCGCTCGCCATGCGTCCGTCTCCCCTGGGATTCGAGAACTATAGCAGCCCGCCGACGCGCGAACAGCACCCCGCTTGACCGATCGCTCTCGCGTCACCCATATTACGAGAGGGGTCACGGAGGTCTCGCCCGGATGCGCAACAGCACGGTCACCCGTTGGATCGCCGCGGCGCTCGTCGTCGCACTCCAGCTCGCGCTCGCCCCGGCGTTCGCCGGGGGCGCTCCCGCGACGCTGGCCGGAACGGTCGTCGCCGCCGCTTCCCGAGCGCCCGTCGCCGGCGCCCGCGTGCACGTCGGGGACAAGAGGACCGGGAGGATCGTCATCTCCGAGGCGACCGGGGCGGACGGCGCGTTCGCGGTCGGCGGCCTCGCGCCGGCGGCGTACGATCTCGCGGTCGAGTCGGCCGGCGGCCTCTACGTCGTGAGCTCGCCGCTGCCCCTCGCGCCGGGCGAGCGCCGATCGGTTCAGCTCGCGGTCTCCTCCCCGCCGGCGCAAGGCGGCGAAAAGAGCAAGCCGCCGCAGAAGAGGTCGCTCTCGAAGGTCTGGAACAACCCGCTCGCCGCGACGCTGATCGTGGTGGGCGCGGCGGTGATCATCGGGGTGATCGTCGGCAACGCGACGAGCGAGACGCCGACGAGCCCGTCGGCTCCGTGAATCGCGACGACGAAGGGGCCGCGCGCGCCCGATCCCTCGCGTGACCGCGGTCATTTTTCCGCTTGACCTCGCGATCCTCTCGGAGTATTTATCAGGTGACTTCCTTCTGAGGAGGTCCTGAAACTCGGGCCCGCCGGTGTCGTCCCGGCCGCCCCGGGTTTCTTTTTCTTTCTTACGCTTTACGCCGGCGCGATGCTCGCGACGTGCTCCACGTACCAGCGGTAGGTCGATTCGAGCCCCTCGCGCAGCGGGATGTGCGGCCGCCAGCCGAGCGCTGCGAGCCTCGACACGTCGAGCAGCTTCCGGGGAGTGCCGTCCGGCCTCGACGCGTCGTACACGATCTCGCCGCGGTAGCCCACGACGTCGCGGACCGTCGCCGCCAGATCGGCGATGGTCTGGTCCGTCCCGCACCCGACGTTGACGATCTCGGAGCCGTCGTAACGGTCCATCAGGAACAGCGCGGCGTCGGCGAGGTCGTCCACGTGGAGGAACTCCCTCCGCGGCGTTCCCGTCCCCCAGACGGCCACGCTCGGCGCATCGGCGACCTTCGCCGCGTGGAACTTCCGGATCAGCGCCGGGAGCACGTGCGAGTGCTCCGGGTGGAAGTTGTCGCCGGGGCCGTAGAGGTTCGTCGGCATCAGGCAGATCGACCGGAAGCCGTGCTGGCGCCGGTAGGACTGGCACATCTTGATCCCGGCGATCTTCGCGAGCGCGTAGGCGTCGTTGGTGGGCTCGAGCGGCCCGGTGAGCAGCGCGTCCTCCCGAAGGGGCTGGGGCGCGAGCTTGGGGTAGATGCACGAAGAGCCGAGGAACAGGAGCTTCGACGCGCCGCTGCGCCACGCGGCGTCGATGACGTGGGTCTGGATCAGGAGGTTGTCCCGGATGAAATCCGCCGGGTAGCTGTCGTTCGCCAGGATTCCGCCGACCCGCGCGGCCGCGAGGAACACGTACTCCGGACGGACCTCCGCGAAGAACCGCTCGCTCGGCTCCTGCCGCGTCAGGTCCAGCTCGTCGAGCTCCCGGGTGACGACGTCGCGGTACCCGGCGCCGCGGAGCCGCCGCACGATGGCGGAGCCCACGAGTCCCGTGTGTCCCGCGACGTAGATCCTCGCCGCCTCATTCACCGCGCTCGCCCCTCGCCACGAATCGGTGGCCGGCGTCCTTGAGGGTCTTCTCCTGGCGGGCCAGCTCGAGATCGTGCTCGGCCATCATCCGGACCAGCTCCTTGAAGCCCACCTTCGGCGCCCAGCCCAGCTTCTCCAGCGCCTTCCCCGGATCCCCGAGCAGGTGGTCCACCTCGGTCGGCCGGAAGTAGCGTGGATCCACCTCGACCAGCCCCTCGGGCGGGAGGCCGAGGCAGGCGCACGCCTCCTCGAAGTACTCCCTGACCGAGTGCGCCTCCCCGGTGGCCACCACGTAGTCGTCCGGCCGGTCCTGCTGGAGCATCCGCCACATCGCGTCGACGTAGTCCCCGGCGAATCCCCAGTCGCGCCTCGCGTCGAGGTTGCCGAGGTACAGCTTTCCCTGGAGCCCCATCTTGATCCGCCCGAGAGCGCGGGTGATCTTGCGGGTGACGAACGTCTCGCCGCGCCGCGGCGACTCGTGGTTGAACAGGATGCCGTTGGCGACGAACATCCCGTACGCCTCCCGGTAGTTGACGCCGTACCAGTGCCCGGCCACCTTGCTGACCGCGTACGGGCTGCGCGGATAGAAGGGAGTCCTCTCGCTCTGCGGCGGAGGGGCGGCGCCGAACATCTCCGACGAGCCCGCCTGGTAGATCCGGACCTGCCGGCCGTTCCCTCCCATGTGGTCGCGCAGGGCCTCGAGGAGACGGAGCGTCCCGAGCCCGACGACGTCCCCCGTGTACAGCGGCGCCTCGAAGCTGACCTTGACGTGGGACTGCGCCCCCAGGTTGTACACCTCCTCCGGCTGGACCTTCTCGAGGACCCGCCTGAGGCCGGTCCCGTCCGACAGGTCGCCGTAGTGCAGGAAGAGTCGGGTTCCGGCGTCGTGCGGGTCGCGGTAGATGTGATCGATCCGGTCGGTGTTGAACGTGCTCGCCCGCCGGATGATGCCGTGCACCTCGTACCCCTTCGCGAGCAGGAGCTCGGTGAGGTACGACCCGTCCTGGCCCGTGATCCCCGTGATCAGCGCTTTCTTCATCGCGTGGGCTCTCCTGGAGGCTCCGGAAGGTAAGACTACAACATACGGCGGGAGGGCGCGTCAGAACCGCCACGCGCCCCACCGCTCCGGCTCCGCCGCGGGGTCGTCCAGGACCGCGGACCAGCAGGACAGCTCGCGGGCTCCGGCGCGGCGGCGGCAGAGGTTCGCGCGGCGCGTCGAGCCCCGCTCCGGGAGCCCGCCGATCGCCCCCCAGGGGATCGCGATCTCCGCGGTCCACCCCCGCTCGCCGATCCGGACCGCGCTGCGCCAGTCGGGAGCGGTCGGGCGAGGCCGGGGCCCCGGGACGCCCCCGCCGAGCGTGGCGTCGCGCGTCACGTTGCCGGGACCGACGGCGAGGACCCGGCACTCGCGGGAGACGCCTCCGGCGCCCAGGAAGATCTCGATCTCGTCGGGATCGCCCGCCCCGCGGAGCGCCGCGTCGGCCTGCGCCGAATCCGGCACGTCGCAGGCGAACGCGAGGTAGAGCGCTCGGTCGTCGTAAGCCACCCAGGCGGTCGTCGCGGCCTCCGGCCTCTCCTTCGCGGCCTTCGCCCGGATCCGGAACGGCTCGAGCTTCCGGGCGGAGGTCCACGCGCGATCGCTCAGCGCGCCGTCGAGGCGCGGCGGCTTCTCCCGCGGGGCGAGACGCGCGACCGTCGCGGCGCCGGTCACGAGGCGCGCCGCGACGTTCGCGTTCATGACGTCCCTCGCGCGCGACACGACGTCCTCGATCCGGAACCCGAGCGGCCTCCCCTCGAGGAGCTTCTCTCGCGCCGATCGGATCGCCCGCTCGACCCCATCGGGGACGTCCCCCTTCCACCAGTTCATCCGCTCGCCGTAGCACCACGCGTACTCGTCCGACGTCGAGAGCGCCCAGTACACGTCGTGCTCGAGCCAGAGGAGCCGGTCCGCGGGGGACGCGTACCGGCTCGGGTAGTCGCTCTCCGGGCTCCACCGCGCGAGGAGGTAGTCGACGTAGACCGCCATCCCGACCTCCACCCGGGCGGCGTAGCGGGCGCGAAGCTCGGGGGCCACGAGGCTCCGCGCTCGCTCCTTGATCAGGTGATACGCCCCGAGGTAGTCCTCCCGGCCGCCGTAGTAGTAGGACGGCTCGTTCCCGTCGACGATCCTCGTTCCGGCCGCCGCCGCGTCGAGCATCCCGTCCACGAAGGCCGGGAGGAGCGCGTAGGTCTTCCCCGAAAGCTCGGCGGCCCGCGCCGAGCCGTCCGGCTCGTCCGCGAGGTCGGAGAAGATCCCGAGCTGGAACAGCGTCAGCAGGCGCAGGCCGGGCATCTCCTGCTGGAGCGAGGAGAGGAACTGTCCGCCGCGCTTCCTGACCAGGGCGGCCACCTGCTCGAACGGCCGGTCCCGGTAGGGGCCGGGGAAGGCCCAGGGATTCGGCCCGTACGGCTCCGGGTCGAACGCGACCCCGACGCAGCGTCCGGCCCTGGCGGCGCGCGCCTCGAGCCTGAGGTTCTCGCCGATCGCCTCCCACTGCGCGTCGTCGAACCAGTCCATCCCCCAGGAGTCGGTGGCGTTCAGCACGAGGAAGTTGTCGGTGAGCCGCCCCCACTCGATCCCGCGCAGCGTCTCGATCTGCGGCGCGAGACGTGCCTCGTCCCAGCGTCTCGTGTCGAACGCTTCGTGGTACTCCCGGAGCCGGAGCAGGATCCCGTCGAACGGCGTCGCCTCCATCCTCCGGACGTTGTCCCTCACCTCGTCCGGGAACGGGACGTCCCAGCCGTACTCGACGAGCTTCTTGCGGGGGCGGTCCTGGGCGACCGCGCCCGGCAGGCACAGCCCGGCGAGGACGAAGATCGCGATCCGTCTCGGCTGCACGCGTAGAGACTAGCCGAGGCGGCGCCCGGAGGACAGGCCGCGGCGGGCGCGCGCCACGCTCGAAATGCGGAAATGAGACTCCCGAATGACCATTGTAAGCGACGCGCCACATGTCCCGGAAACCACGGAATTCCTGGACTCTCGGGCGGGCGAGCCCCCTTCTGATGTACATTGCGCTTCCACTCTTGTAAGCTGACCGGGAGACTCCGTCCAGCGGCTTGACCCCTCGCCTCCCAGGAGCGAGATTGGCCCTCGGACGGACTCACCCAAGGAGCTTGTCATGTTGAACCTACGCTGGGCATGGGCCCTACCCGTGCTCGTGCTCCTGTTCTCGCCCGCCGTGGCCGCGCAGCGCGCCGACGCCGTGTTGCTAGTCAACTCGGCGAGCGCCAATTACTCCGACGCGCAGCACTTCATCCGGCCGTACCTCGACAACTTCGGCGTGCCGTACACGGTCCTCGACGTGGCCACGACCCCGGTCGGCCCCGAGATCGGCGACTACGCCCTGATCATCATCGGTCACAAGCAGCTCGACATCGACAGCACGTACCTGGATGCGACCGAGCAGGCCTACATCGTCACCGCGGTCGGCAACGGGACCGGCCTGGTCAACTTCGACAACGATCTCTCGCCGAACGGGAGCGCGCCCCGGTACCCGTTCGTGCAGGACATCTTCGGCTTCACCTATGTCTCGCCCCCCGTCAACCACGACGTCACGTTCACCTCGGCCGCGGGGTCGCACTACATCACGGCGCGGCACGGCGTGGCGGAAGTGATCTCCACCGGCGCGATGACGCTGGCGGGAGTCGTGCTGCCGCCGACGGCGAGCTCCCTGGCCGACGTCACGGCGGCGAGCCAGCCGTTCCTGGCGGTCCGCGCCCACGGCTCGGGTCGCGCGGTGCAGTGGGGGAGCTACGCCTGGATGTCGACGTCGGTGAAGGGGCCGCTGGGCGGCCTGGACGACCTGGTCTGGCGCTCGCTCGTCTGGGCGGCGCGCAAGCCGTTCGTGATGCGGGGGCTGCCGCACCTCCTGACCATGCGGGTCGACGACGTGACGGACCCGCCCTGGTGGGTTCCGATCGCCAACCAGTTCGGCTTCAAGCCCTGGCTCGGGTTGTTCTACAAGGAGGTGTCGGACACCACCGCGGCGACGATCTCGACGCTGGTCAACGCGGGCCAGGCGACGGCCTCCGTTCATGCCCGCGACTCGTACAGCGTGGACCACATGTTCTACTACGACCACGTCAACCAGGCGGATTTCCCCGATGCGACCGTCGCGCAGTACTTCGACGACGCCACGGCGTGGCACCAGGCGCACCAGATTCCCATCGCGAAGTTCGTCGTCCCACAAACCTACGAGTTCGGGACGAACGTATTCGCGGGCTTGCAGGCTTGGGGCGTGGAGTTCGTCGGCACGCACATGGTGCCCGGCCAGCACTGGGGTACGCCCTGGCTCCAGTTGGGCCCCTATCGGTTGTACGAGACCGGGATCTCCGACGGCTCGCTCCCCGTCTGGTACGCGGACTATCTGAGCATCCCCGGGCATCCCGAGTTTGCCAATGATTTCTTCAATTGCATCACCGAGATCCGGGACGAAACCGGACTCCAATGGCTTCCGAGCAACGACGTCGCGTACAGCGTCCAGCGTGGAACGTACCAGGTCGAGCGAGCGTTCGACAGCATGGCCCTGGCCACGCTCTTCACCCACGATTACTACATTCAGACGACCTCCTCGAACAACTGGCAGAGCATCCTGAGCGGGATCACGAGCAATCTGGCGACCGACCACCCGCGCTACGTGACGATGGACGACGCCTGCCAGTACGTCCGGGCGACACGGACTTCGGGCATCTCGACGAGCAGCTACGATCCGGCGACGCGGAATCTGGCGACGACCCTGACGGGGACGACGGACATCCCGACCCAGTTCTACGTCTTCGTCGACAACGCGAGCGGGATCGCGGAGACGCTGATCGACGTGCCCCAATTCTCGGGGTCGGTGCAGGTCGCGCATCAGCTGACCGGATCGCTGGACCACATCGTGGTCACGCCGGCGTCGGGCCGGGTTCCCGCCGGCTGGGGGACCCAGCAGTTCGCGGCGCAGGGCTACGACGCGAGCAACAACGAGATCCCGGGCCTGGCCTACTCGTGGTCGGCGACCGACGGCGGGACGATCGACGCGAGCGGGCTCTTTACCGCGGGGACGACCCCGGGTATTTTCACGAACGCCGTCGCCGCCTCCTGCGGCGGCGTGACGGGTTACGCCTCGCCGGAGGTGTACGCGCCCGTCGTCGATCACTTCGTCCTCGACCCGATCTCGGGGGCGGTCTACGCGGGAACGCCTTTCGGGATCCGGATCGTGGCGTACGACCAGGACGGACGGGTCCACGCGGGCTACACGGGACCGGCGCAGCTGACCGACACCACCGGCACGGTGACGCCGGCCGTCACGGGGGCCTTCACGGGCGGAGTCTGGGCCGGGAACGTGGCGATCGCGACGTCCACCACGGGGGTGACCGTCACGGCCAGCGACGGGGCGGCGAGCGGGACGAGCAACGCGTTCGACGTCCTGGCTCCCCAGGGCGGAACGATCGCGATCGACTGCTGGGAGGACGACCACCAGGATCCGGTGCTCCCCACGACGACGGACGCCGGCGCGCTGGACGACGCGGATGGCCAGTGGACCGAGTTCAAGTCGCCGGATCGCGCGTATCCCACGGTCTTCGCGGGGGTGAACGAAGAGGACCACGACCTGCCCCTGATGCGGTTCTACGCCGACGGCATCCAGACCGGCCCGTACCACATCCACGCGAAGCTGTACACGGCCGGGGAAGGCCGCGACATGCGCTACTTCTACGGCTTCGAGGCCGCCGCGCCGAAGGCGTACCACGTGGATACCGTGGGTGGGGCGGGAGGCGACGAGGCGCATGCATGGTACGACCTGGGAACGATCGACGTCACCGACGGCACGTTCGACATCTACGTCCGGGACGCCGACCTGCTGCCCACGGCCACCAACTTCTACCCGTATTTCGGATGGGCGGCGATCCAGCTCGATTGCGTTCCTGAGACCTGGTACCGGGACGTGGACCACGACGGGTACGGGAACTCCGCGCTGACGCAGCAGGAGTGCGGGGCGCCCGTCGGGTACGTCGCTCAGGGCGGGGACTGCGACGATTCGAATCCGGCGGTGCATCCCGGGGCGTCGGACGCCAACTGCAACGGCATCGACGAGAACTGCAGCGGGACCGCGGACGAAGGGTTCGTCCCCGTCGCGACGAGTTGCGGCGCGGGGTCTTGCGCCCGCACCGGGATGACCTCCTGCGTCGGCGGCGTGGAGCACGACAGCTGCGTCCCGGGCATCCCTTCGGGCAGCGACACCGACGGCGACGGGATCGACGATGGCTGCGACAATTGCCCGACCGTCTCCAACCCGAGCCAGCAGGACTCCGTGGGTAACGGCGTCGGCGATGCGTGCCGGTGCCTCACGGTCACTTGTACGGCCCCGGACACGTGCCATCTTCCGGGAACCTGCGAACCGACGACCGGACTGTGCTCGACTCCCACGCTCGCGCCCGATGACACGGCCTGCAACGATGGGAACGCGTGCACACAGACCGACACTTGCCAGACCGGCGTCTGCGTCGGCTCGAACCCCGTGGTTTGCACCGCGCTCGATCAGTGCCACGAAGCCGGCGTCTGCGACACCGGCACGGGCACCTGCTCCAACCCCGCCAAGCCGAACGACTCGGCCTGCAACGATGGGAACGCGTGCACCCAGACCGACACTTGCCAGACCGGCGTCTGCGTCGGGTCGAACCCGGTCGTCTGCACCGCTCTGGATCAGTGCCACGAAGCCGGCGTCTGCGACACGGGCACTGGGATTTGCTCCAACC
>JAIQFR010000059.1 GCA_020073205.1 Terriglobia bacterium | reverse complement strand
GTTCGATCTGCTGCGGGCGCTGGCTTCTCACGCCGGACGGGTGATCTCCCGCGAGCGGCTCATGGAGCTGGCCCGCGGCTCGGCCGAGGAGGCGTTCGACCGCTCGATCGACGGCCACGTCTCGCGCCTGCGGCACAAGCTGGGGGACAGCCCTCGGCACCCTCGCCTCCTCAAGACGGTTCGGGGGGCAGGCTACGTGCTGGTGGCGGAGGATGGGGCGTGAGGCGCGGCCTCTTCTGGAAGGTCTACCTCCCCGGGATCTTCCTCCTGGTCGCGGTCACCGTCTTCGTCACGGCGGCCGGCGCCATCATCAGCCACGGCGTTCGGGGCGGGACCCCGATCCCGCACCTCCTCCATTTCGGCCTGGTGTTCGGGTTCGTCCTCGTGTTCCTGGCCCTCGGCTCGATCCCCCTCGTGCGGCAGATCACCTCGCCGCTCGAGAGGCTGACCCGCACCGTCGTGAGGTTCGGAAGCGGCGACCTCACGGCCCGCGTCGGGTTGGATCGCGGCGACGAGGTCGAGAGGTTGGCCCGGGCCTTCGACGACATGGCGGAGCGGATCGAGCGGCTGGTCCGATCGGAGAAGGAGTTCCTGGCCAACGTGTCCCACGAGCTTCGGACTCCCCTGGCCCGGGTCCGGGTGGCGCTGGAGATCGCCAGCGAAGGGGACGAGGCGAAGGCGCGGGCGTGCCTGACGGAGATCGCCGCCGACCTCGAGGAGCTGGAGCGCCTCGTGGGGGACGTGCTGACCGCGGCACGGCTCGACCTTTCCCGGGGGCGCGCCGGACACGAGATGGCCGCCCTGCGGCGGGTGCCGGTTCTCGGGGGCGACATCGTGGAGCAGGCCGCGGCCCGCTTCAGGAGCCTCCACCCCGACCGGACCCTCTCGGTCGAGATCGTGGGCGCGCTCCCCGGGATCCTGGCCGACCCCGCCCTGCTGCGGCGCGCCGTCGACAACCTCCTCGACAACGCCTGCGCGTACTCCGACGCCGACCGGCCGGTCGTCCTGGCGGCCCGGGCCGAGGGCGCCACCCTCACGATCGAGGTCCGCGACCGGGGCATCGGGATCGCGCCCGAGGACCAGGCCCGCCTGTTCACCCCCTTCTTCCGCGCGGACCGTAGCCGGGCCCGGAACACCGGCGGCGTCGGCCTGGGCCTGGCCCGCGAGATCGTGGAGGCGCACGGGGGAACGATCGCCGCAGAGAGCGCGCCGGGAGAAGGGGCGACGTTCCGGATCCGGATAGGGTCGACCTGACTCGCCGCGGATCAGCGTCGCCGCCACGTCCTTCGCGCCTCGGTCGTCGCCGCAGTAGACCGAGCTCGGCCGGTGGGCCCCGCGCCTCGCGTCGAAGACGCCGAACAGCACCTCACCACGATCCCGATCCGAGAATGCCGATTCGCAATGGGCCGGCCCTGATCCTCCTTCATCGGGCTCGGTATTGCTCGTCGCTGACCTTCTCCAGCCAGTCCACGGTCCTCCCATCGAGCCGTTCCTGGATGGCGAAGTGCGTCATGGCGGTGGTGGCCGTGGCGCCGTGCCAGTGCTTTTCTCCCGGCGGGAACCAGATCACGTCACCCGGCCGAATCTCTTCGATCGGCCCTCCCCACCGCTGCGCGAGCCCGCAGCCGGCCGTCACGATCAGCGTCTGGCCGAGCGGGTGAGTGTGCCATGCGGTTCGAGCGCCGGGCTCGAACGTGACGCTCGCGCCGACGACGCGTGCGGGATCCGGCGCCTGGAACAGGGGATCGACGCGTACTGCGCCGGTGAAGTACTCGGCCGGCCCTTCGCCGGAGGGTCGTGAACCGCTTCGCTCGATGTCCATGGTGACTCCTTCAGCGACCGGTCATTCGCTCCAAGTGCTCAGGATACCGAGCTCCGTGCACCGTGACCCGTGAGGCCGCGTCGTCGATCTCCCTGAGATCGTCGGACGTGAGCTCGATGGCCGTGGCTCCGATGTTCTCCTCGAGCCGGTGCCGCTTGGTGGTGCCCGGGATCGGGACGATCCACGGCTTCTGGGCCAGCAGCCATGCGAGCGCGATCTGGGCGGGTGTCGCCCCCTTCCGCTTCGCGATCCCGCCCAGCAGGCCGACCAGGGCCAGGTTCGCCTTCCGATTCTCGGCCGTGAAGCGCGGGACGATGTTGCGGAAGTCGGAGCCGTCGAACGTCGTGCTCTCGTCGATCTTTCCCGTGAGAAAGCCCTTGCCCAGCGGGCTGAACGGAACGAAGCCGATTCCCAGCTCTTCGAGCGTCGGCAACACTTCCGCTTCGGGTTGTCTCCACCACAGCGAGTACTCGCTCTGGACCGCGGTCACGGGCTGGACCGCGTGCGCGCGACGGATCGTCTGCACGCCGGCCTCGGAAAGCCCGAAGTGCTTGACCTTGCCCTCTTGAATCAGGTCCTTCACCGCTCCCGCGACGTCCTCGATGGGAACATCCGGGTCGACGCGGTGTTGATAGAACAGGTCGATCGCATCGATCCCGAGCCGCCCGAGCGAGGCCTCGGCGACCTCCTTGACGTGCGCCGGCCGGCTGTCCAGGCCCCGCTGCCCGCCGGATTCGGACTTGAACCCGAACTTGGTCGCGATCACCACTCGATCGCGGAACGGGGCGAGCGCTTCGCCCACGAGCTCTTCATTGGTGAACGGGCCGTAGGCTTCGGCGGTGTCGAAGAACGTCACGCTGCGCTCGACGGCCGCGCGAATCAGCGAGATCATCTCCTGCTTGTCCGCCGCCGGGCCGTAGCCGAAGCTCATCCCCATGCAGCCGAGCCCCATCGCGGACACTTCGAGGTCGCTCGTTCCGAGTTTTCGCTTTTCCATGGATTCTCGTCCTCCAATCCCATGGTAGCCCCTCATGCTCGATCCGAGTAGTCGATGGAATCGACAAGGGTTTGTGGGCACAGGTCACAAATGGTCCGAGACGAGATCGGCGTCCTGCCCGCGTTCCTCGCTGTAGGTTACTAGGTTTGCGGGTGGCGACCGTTTTCTTCGAGGGTGGGGTCACCCAAGTGGAACACCTGACGGATTCCGGTGCAGAGGATGAAATGCGCCAGAGTCGTCAGGCTTCCGAAGTACGTGCGGCGATGAGTCGCTTGTTCCAACCTATAATAGGGGTCGCGCTTCATCAGACAAGGAAACCGCGCTTGGCGCTGCCGGCGGGAAAACGGCTGGGTCCCTACGAGATCGTTGCGCTGCTCGGCTCGGGCGGCATGGGTGAGGTCTATCGGGCCCGGGATTCGCGCCTCGACCGGACCGTGGCGCTGAAGGTCCTGCCGGAAGCGGTCTTCGAAGACGACGCGCGAAAGACTCGCTTCGAGCGGGAAGCGAAGGCGCTGGCGGCACTCTCTCATCCCAACATTCTCTCGATCTTCGATTTCGGAACGCAAGATGGGATTTCGTACGCCGTCATGGAACTCCTGGAGGGCGAGACGCTTCGCGAGAAGCTCGATGAAGGGCCGATCCCCCTTGCGCAGGCCGTGGACTACTCCCTACAGGCTGCCAGAGGTCTCTCCGCCGCCCACCAGAAAGGCGTAATTCACAGAGATCTGAAACCCGAGAACCTCTTCGTAACCAACGGCGGCCACCTCAAGATTCTCGACTTCGGCCTGGCGAAACGAGTTGATGTCGTTCCCCCGGGTGACGAGACAAAGGCGACGACGGTTTCCCGCCACACCGAGCCGGGGACGGTGATGGGGACCGCAAGCTACATGTCGCCCGAGCAAGTTCGCGGCTTGCCGCTCGACGCCCGCTCGGACATCTTTGCGTTCGGCGCCATCTTCTACGAGATGTTGACCGGGCGAAGGGCCTTTGAGGGCGCGACCTCGGCCGACACGGTGAGCGATATCCTCAAGGAAGACCCGCCCCGACTCTCGCGGGACGGGGCTGAGTTTCCCTCGGCGCTCGAGCGGGTGGTCCGGCACTGCCTCGCAAAGAACCGCGAGGGCCGGTTCGAGTCGGCGAGCGAACTCGCATTCGCCTTGCACGCAGCCGGAGACGTTTCGATTCCGCCCGAGACTTCCGGAACCTTCCCCCGACCGCGCCCCCCCCGGATCCCTGCGTGGTTGCTCGCCCTGGTCGGCGCCTTCACGCTCTTGACGGTCCTCCTCGTTGGCGACGTCGGCGGACTCCGGCGGCGCCTGTCCTGGGGCGGCAGGACCTCGCGAATTGAGTCGCTCGCGGTGTTGCCGCTGACCAACCTCTCGGGCGATCCGCTCCAGGAGTACTTCGCGGATGGCATGACGGAGGAGTTGATCACGGCGCTGGCGAATGTCTCGGCGTTGCGTGTGACGTCTCGGACTTCCGTGATTCGCTACAAGAGTTCGTCCAAGTCGCTGCCCGAGATCGCGAAGGAGTTAGGAGTCGATGCCATCGTCGAGGGCTCGGTGATGCGCAGCGGTTCACAGGTGAAGATAACGGCCCAGCTCATCGATGCCGGCAGGGATCGACACTTGTGGGCGGATTCGTTCCAGCGCGAATTGAAAGACGTCCTGGCGCTTCAAGGCGAGGTCGCTCGGGCGATCGCCAGCGAGATCGGGGTCCGGCTGACGGCGCAGGAGCGGTTACGACTGGTTGAAAAGAAGACCGTCAATCCGGAAGCCTACGAGGCGTACCTGAGGGGCCAGTATCACCTGTTCCGACGCACGGCGACCGACGCAACCAAGAGCCTCGAGTACTTTCAGCAGGCCGTCGAGAAGCAACCGGACTATGCGCTGGCCTACGCGGGCATCGCGGAGGCCTACGAAACGGCAGCGGGATCAGTCCAAGGCGCGCTCTCGCCGAAGGAAGCCTTCCCCAGAGCGAAGGCGGCCGCGATGCGGGCCGTGGAGCTCGACTCGACACTCGGCGAGCCCCATGCCGTCTTGGGCTGGAGCAGCTTTGTCTTCGACCGTGACTGGATGACTGCCGAGAGCCAGTTCCAACAAGCGCTGCGGCTGAACCCGAATTACGCGATCGCTCATGAGAACTATGCGATGTTCCTGTCGAGAATGGGTCGGTTCGAAGAAGCCATCGGCCAGCTGAAACGATCCCACGAGCTCGATCCCCTCTCGCTCAACGGCAACACAATGATGGGAATCGCCCTCGGCCTCGCGCGGCGCGACGACGAGGCCTTCCCATGGTTCCGCCGCGTGCTCGACATGGATTCCAACTTCCTCCGGGCGCACTTTGGACTGGGGCTCGCCCTCCTTCATCAGAGAAAGTACGACGAGGCCATCACGGAGCTTCAAAGGGCGGTCGAGTTGTCAGGGGGCGGTGCCTCGCAACTCGGGGTCCTCGGATACGGCTACGCCGTCGCCAACCGCCGGGGCGAGGCGCTCGAGATCGTCGAGAAACTGGTGGTGGGATCGAGGGAGCACTACGTGCCCCCCACGGTGGTGGCCGTCGTCTTCTGCGGCCTGGGGGACAAGGACCAGGCAATCGCATGGCTCGAGAAAGGCAACGAAGAGCGGGATCCCTGGCTGACTGGCCTCAAGGTGGACCCCCTCTTCGACTCTCTCCGGTCGGACCCGCGATTCCTCGATCTCCTCCGTCGTGTGGGGCTGAATTGACCCGACTCTCCTCAGGCGGCCGAGCGGAACTCGCGGCGCGCGAGGCTTCTGGCAGGGACCATACTTTTCTCCTCCCGCGGAGTCCTGATTCGCCTATCTCTTGTAACTCGCCGAGAGGTTGGATAGCCGTGATGGAGACGCTGATGCGGATTGCACGTTCGGACGGACCGTGACCGACTCCGGCGCCGAATGGGTGGGCCGAACCCTTTCTCACTACCGGGTTCTCGAGAAACTCGGGCAAGGAGGAATGGGTGTGGTCTACAAGGCCGAGGATCTGGAGCTCGGCCGCCTCGTGGTGCTGAAGGTCCTGCCGGAGGATCTGGCTCGCGACGCACGGGCGCTGGAACGCTTCAGGAGGGAGGCACGGGCCATCTCGTCGCTCAACCACCCCAACATCTGCACGCTTTACGAGATCGGCCGGCACGATGAGCTCTCCTTCCTGGTCATGGAGTTCCTGGACGGAACCACGCTGACGCGCCGCATGGCGGGGCGACCGCTCGACAATGAGACCCTCATCTCGCTGGCTGCCGAGCTGGCCGACGCGCTCGACGCCGCCCACGCCAAGGGGATCATCCATCGCGACATCCAGCCGGCGAACATCTTCGTCACCGCGCGCGGCCACGCGAAGATCCTCGATTTCGGCTTGGCGAAGGTCGATCCGCTCCGCGGTGTCCCCTCGGGGTCCGACCCTGCCGCCGCGCCGACGGCCGAGATCGATGGCCCGCTCACCGCCTTCGGAAGGGTGATGGGCACCGTGTCGCACATGTCACCGGAGCAGGTGCGCGCGTTGCCGCTCGACCCACGGACGGATCTCTTCTCGCTCGGCGTCGTGCTCTACGAGATGGCGACCGGCCAGCTGCCGTTTCGCGGGGATGCCCTGGCGACGGTGTGGGACGCCATTCTCAACCACGTGCCCACGCCGCCGGTGCGGTTGAACCCCGGCCTGCCGGCCGAGCTGGAGCGCATCATCCACAAGTGCCTGGAGAAGGACCGCACCCTGCGTTACCAGCACGCGGCGGACCTCCGCGCCGACCTCGAGCGGCTCGACCGCGATTCGCGGTCGACTCCGCGGGCGGCCGCGGCCCCTCGCCGCGCTCGGACGCGCTTCGCCCGGCTCGGGACGACGATCGCCCTGGCGGCGGCGGTGTTGGCCGTCCTCGCCGCCGTGCGACTCCTTCCCCGGCGCACGCCCCGGCTGACGAGCAAGGACACGATCGTCCTCGCCGATTTCACGAACACCACCGGCGACCCGGTGTTCGACGAGACGCTTCGCCAGGGCCTGGCGGTGGAGCTCCGACAGTCCCCGTTTCTCAGCCTCGTCTCCGAGGACCGGATCCAGCAGCTGCTGCGGCTGATGAGCCGGCCGCCCGATGCGCGGCTGACGCCCGACGTCGCCAAGGAGATCTGCGAGCGGACGGCGAGCGCCGCCGTGCTGACCGGTTCGATCGACTCGCTCGGCAGCGAGTACGTGATCGGGTTACGGGCGAAGAGCTGCCGCGATGGAAGCACGCTCGACGAGGAGCAGGCGCAGGCCGCGCGCAAGGAAGACGTGCTCGACGCGCTGAGCCGGATCGCCCGCACGTTCCGGACCCGGGTCGGTGAATCGCTGACCACCGTCACGCAGCACTCGACACCGCTCGAGGACGCCACGACACCGTCGCTCGAGGCCTTGAAGGCCTACAGCGCGGGCGTGAGGACCACGTACGCGCGCGGGTCGGCCGCCGGTGTGCCCTTCCTCGAGCGCGCCCTCGAGATCGATCCACGATTCGCGATGGCGCACGCGTTCCTGAGCCGCCAGTACGGCGACACCGGCGAGTCCGTCCTGTCCGCGGACCACGCCCGCAAGGCTTACGAGCTGCGGGACCGCGCGAGCGATCGCGAGCGGTTCTTCATCACGTTCACGTACGAGCTGCAGGTGACCGGGAACCTCGAGAGGGCGCAACAATCCGCGGAGCTGTGGGCGCAAACCTACCC
The DNA here is from genome assembly GCA_020073205.1 of Terriglobia bacterium. Taxonomy (NCBI): domain Bacteria; kingdom Pseudomonadati; phylum Acidobacteriota; class Terriglobia; species Terriglobia bacterium. The sequence goes on along the minus strand of JAIQFR010000059.1, from coordinate 19,135 downwards.
TCGGGACCCCAACCCCGACGGACTGGTGTCGGGGTATGTCTACCAGGGTTCCGGCCAGTTCGATAAGTCGATCGAGGCCGCGACGAAGGCGATCGGGATCGATCCGGACTTCGTCTTCGGGTACGCCAATCTCGCCTGGGGCTCCCTGTACGCCGACCGACTGAACGACGCAGCGGAAACGCTCCGGCGGGCGGCCGGACGCGGGCTGGAGATCTCGGAGCTCCTGCTCGCGCGGTATTGCCTCGCGTTCCTCAACGGAGACGCCGCCGGACTGGACCGGGAGATGGCGCGGAGCCAGAGTGTCGAAGGGGCGAAGGACTGGATCTACCACGCCCAGGCTTTCGCGCTCGCCGAGACCGGGCACCTACGATTCGCCAGAGCCATGTCACGGCATGCGGTCGCCCTGGCCCGGGAAACGGCTCCCGAACGTGCGGCAACGTACGAAGCTGGCGCGGCGGTGATGGAGGCCCTGTTCGGCAATTCGGTCGAAGCCGACCGGATCGTCGACGCGGCGCTCTCGATCTCCAAGGCCAGGGACGTGGAGTACGGCGCCGCCTTCGCGTTGGCCGTGTCGGGGGACGCGTCCCGGTCCGAGGCGCTCGCGAGCGACATCGAGCGGCGGTTCCCGGACGATTCGACGGTCCGGTTCAATTACCTCCCCACGCTTCTCGGCTTGTCCGCGTTGAGCCACGGGAAGCCCGCCGAGGCGATCGAGCGGCTCCAGGCCACCGGGCCGTACGAGATGGCGGTGCCGGCAAGCAGCTTCACCGCGTTCTTCGGAACGCTCTATCCGGCCTACGTGCGGGGCGCGGCCGATCTCGCGGCCCATCGCGGCGCCGAGGCTGCCGCGGAATTCAAGAAGATCCTCGACCACCGCGGGCGCGTCGTCTTCGATCCCATCGGCGTGATCGCCCGCGTGCAGCTCGGTCGGGCCCTCGCTTTGGCGGGAGATGCGCCTCGGGCCAAGGCGGCCTACCGAGATTTCCTCGAGCTGTGGAAGGACGCCGATGCAGAGATCCCGATCCTCCAACAAGCCAAGGCCGAGTACGCCCGGCTACGTTAGGCCGTCCTCCGTCGATGGATCGTGAAGGGTGCCGGAGGCAGGGCTCGAACGTGCATTCCCCTGCGAGAAGGGGATCTTCGGAGGTTGAGGAAAAGGCGGCGAGTCGGCTCCTTGTCGATTCGTCGCCTCTTCTCACTACGAGGGTCATGGGATCCGACCGTATTCCACGAGCGTGATGGACACCCAGGTGGACAACGTGAGGCCACGTCGTCATGTCCAGACGCCACGGCGAACGGGCCCTCGGCGGTCGAGCCTCTTTTCGAGAGCCGTCGCGGACCGGCGGCCGGTTGACAGGTCCGAGGATTAGCGCCCGCCGCGCTTCTCGAGCTGCGCGCGCCAGTTCTGCACCAGCACCATGCGCCGGGTCGCGCCGCCGGCGCGCCCCGCGGGGCGGACGAACAGGAAGCGCCGACCGTCCGCGGTGACGTCGAACCGGTCCGAATCCGACAGGTCGAGCTCGAGATCGCCACCCAGATCGAAGAGGCGGGTGACCTCTCCGATCGGCGGGTCCTGCGCGGAATCGACCCTCACGGAGTCCATCGTGCGGCGCGAGGGACCGCTCCCCGCGATGAAGAACAACTCGCCGCTGTCGCGCGCCCATCGCGGCGTGCGCCCTCCTTCGGTGCCGACCTGCCACTGCCCGACGCCGTCGGGGAACCGGGTGAGGAACACGTCGACGGCTTGCCCGGGGTCATTCGTCACGTACGCGAGCAGCCTGCCGTCCGGCGAGATGCTCGCGTCCTGGATGTCGGGCTCGGGCTCCAACCTGAGGTAAGGTCTCAACCTGCCCAGGCTTCCGTCGGGGAGCACGGGTCCGACCCTAAGGCGCCCTATCCCGCGCTCGTCCACGATCCGAACCGCCCACTTCCCGTCGGGCGCGACACCGAAGCTCCTGGCCGCGGCCCCCATGCCGACCGCGGGCGCGAACTCCCGCTGCCCGCCCGACCCGTCCGCGTTCACCGCGATGACCCGACCCTCGAGGTTCTTCACGCGGGTGTAGGCGAGACGCGACGACGACCCGAGCCACTCGGGCCGCCCCTCGAAATCGTCGCCGAACGTGAGCCGGGTCTCGGCCCCCCGGGCCAGGTCGCGAACCCAGACATCGGTGTTTCCGCCGTCCTTGGCGCTGAACGCCGCGCGGCGGCCGTCCGGGGACAGCGTGGCACCGGCGAGCCCGGCGTGGCCGGGACCCACGGCCTCGATGACCTTGCCGGAGCGGTCCACCCAGACCAGCTCGCGACGCTCGTCGCCCGTCGATCCCTCGACGTAGAGGAGGGAGCCGTCCTCCGAAACGCTCGCCGATACGGCATCGGGCGCCACCAACACGGGTGTCCCATCGACGCGATGCCGCGTCATGTCGAACGGCACGGCCCAGAGTCCGGGGTTCGCCCCCCGGCGGAGGAACAGGAACTCGCCGGTCGGCGCCACGATCGCCGAGGCCTCGTCGTTGCCGAGGTCGCCTTCCACCGGGACTTGTCGCTTGCCGTCGAAGACGGTGACGTCGACCCGCCGCCCGGCCGAGCCGCCCCGGTCCGAGTTCCAGTGCGTGACGTAGAGGAGATCTCCGTTCGAAAGCCACGACGGAGCGTGGAAATCGATCGTCGTGGCGGGGTCGATGTCGACCGCGACCTGGGCGACGCCCCCGCCGGCGGCCACGGTGCAGAGCCCTCCGCGCCAGACGGCGAAGGCGATCACGTTGGAACGCGACCAGGCGGCGCCGATGATGTTCCCCGTCCCGGGGATTTCGCAGATCGCGGTCGGCCTGCCCCCCTCGACCGGGACCCTAAAGAGCTTCCTGGCATCGGCGAACACGAGCGCGCGGGAATCCGGAGACCATCCGATCGGCGTGGACGACGAGACGTCGGCGACCGCGCGGGGCGAAAGCTCCGTCAGATCGCGGATCCAGATCCGGTTCTTCGAGAGGTAGGCGATCCGCCCGCCGTCGGGAGAGAGCACCGGACCATGGCTCCAGTCGACGGCCACGTCGTTCGCGGACAAGTCGAGCCTGCGCAGCGGCGGAGACGCGGTGGAGTGGCCGAGCCTCAGCGTCGCGACCACGGCGATCGTCGCCAACGCCAGCGCCCCGGCCACCGCCGCCCACCACGGAACCCCTCTTGGACGGGCGGCCGGAGCCGCTTCCGGCGTCGCTTCGCCGGGAAGCGTCAGCGCGATCCGCGCTTCGCCGATGTCCCGCAGCCGTTCCTTCGCGCCCTTCTGCAGGCAGCGCGCGAGGAGCGCCCGGACTCCCGTCGGGATCCCGGCAGGCAAGCGGCTCCAGTCCGGCTCGGTCTGCAGGATCCTGGCGATGAGATCCGAAACGGTTTCTCCCTCGAAGAGCTGCCTCCCGGTCAGGCACTCGTAGAGGACGCAGCCGAACGCCCAGATGTCGGTCCTCTTGTCCACGGGCTTGCCGCGGGCCTGCTCGGGGCTCATGTAGGCGGCGGTCCCCAGGATGATGCCTGCCGCCGTTCCGGCGGAGGTCACCGTCGGAAAGACGGTCGGCGTCGACGAGGCATCGCGCGACGCCGCCTCCCCGGCGATCGCCTTGGCCAGCCCGAAGTCGAGCACCTTGACGCCGCCGTCCGGAGAGACCTTCACGTTGGCCGGCTTCAGGTCGCGATGGACGATCCCCTGGTCGTGGGCGTACTCGAGCGCCTCCGCGATCCGTCGCGCGAGGGGCAGAGCCTCGTCGACCGGTATCGCGCCCCGCGAGAGGCGCTGCGAGAGATCCTCCCCCTCGACCATCTCCATGGCCAGGAAGCGCACGCCCTCGGCCTCGTGAAGACCGTAGATGGCGGCGATGCCGGGATGATTCAGAGAGGCCAGCACCTTGGCCTCGCGCTCGAAGCGCGCCATCCGCGCTGGATCGGCGGAGAAGACGGGAGGGAGCAGCTTGATGGCGACGTCCCGTCCGAGCGCCGTGTCGACGGCACGCCAGACTTCCCCCATCCCGCCTTCGCCGATCTTCTCGACGAGGCGATAGTGCAGTAGCGCCAGTCCCGGGCTCGGCGACATCTCTCCTCCGCCGGACGAGCCGGACCATTCTACGGCGAAGTCCATCCCATTCCCGAAATACCTCCGCCATGGCCCGAGGTGCCGGAGGCAGGGCTCGAACCTGCACGGCCCGATTGCCAGGGGATCCTAAGGCGTTCGGAAAACGGCGACGAATCAAGGTGTTCCCAATTCGTCGCCCTTTCCCGCTTACGAGGAGTACGAGGAGGGTCGTACAGTCCGAGGGTTAGGGTGACCCTGATGGACACCCGGATTCCAACACGTGACCGGAAGCCGATCGGAAGCGGAGAGGACTCATGGCGCGGCGACCCGCTGGACCCTCAGCGGTCTTCCGGAAGTTCCTCGCGACGGAGGAGGCGGTGCCCTTCGAACACCGTCAGCACTTCGATCTCCTTCGAACCGCGGCGGTAGACGATCCGGTAGTCGCCCACGAGGAGCTCGCGAAGGCCACTGCCGGGAATCTCAGGCAGCTTCCGTCCGCGATCCGGATTGCGGGCGAGCGCCTCGCCGCGATCGATGAGCCTGTCGACGAGCCGAGACGCCGCTTCGGGATCGTCTCTGCCGACGAACGCCTCGATCTCCGCCAAGCGTGCCCACGCCTGCTCGGTCCAAAGGACTCTCAACGTCGGCCGTGTTCGGCCCGCCACGCGCGAAGTCGCTTGCGGAGCTCCGCCGTGTCGATGACTCTCCCGGCCTCGGCGTCCGCGAGTCCGGCCGCAACCGATTCCAGAAATCGCTGCCTCTCCTGGATCAGGTCGAATTCCCTCGGGGAAAGGAGCACGCCGGCCGGTCGGCCATTCTGCGTGATCACCATCGGCTCCCCGGACTCCCCTAGGCGCTTGAGCAGTTTCGCGGCCTGGGCTTTGAACTCGCCGAGAGGCACGATCCCGTCGGACACTTGGACCTCTTTCACGGCTCACCTCCAAATCGAGTACGGACAGAATATAGACCGAATACGGACCGTTATCAAACTCGGCAGCTCGAGTCGCACGCGAGGGCCCTACCGGACCGACTCGCGACGGACGCGCAGCGAGGCGCCCCGTCGCAGACCCAAACATGGGTGGACCCTCCCCGAGACGAAACGCCTCGCCGGGCCACGTCGAGGAAGTCCCCGCGTCATCGGAATCTCGCCGGCATCCGTGGCCGACCTGTTCGCCGCCGCACGCATGCTCCGCAGTGTTGCCCCCTGGAAGGTTGCAAGCGACCAGCAACGCTCTTTGCAATTGCGGGAGCGGTGAAAAGTACAAGAGGTGCCATCTGAAGGAGGATCGATCTCGGAAATAGAGGAAGCCGTCGAGAAGAAATGGTGCCGGAGCCGGGGCTCGAACCCGGACTCCCCTCCGGGAAGGAGATTTCAGGCGCTGAGAATCGGGGCGACGGATCAACGTCTTGTTGATCCGTTGCCTTTTCTCATTATGAGGATTGCGGGGAGCGACCGTATTTTACGAGCGTTATGGACACCCAGGTGGACACCTGAGTCGAGCGGAATCGTGAGGAGTATCTCGCGGGGTGCCTTGGGTCAATCGCCGAAGTTCGGGACTAGAATCTGCCGCACCGTATAAGCACCGCCAATTTCCTCGAAGACCAGCACGCCCGTGTTTCGAGTGGCGACGACAATCGCCTTGTCACTCGAGATCACGATTCCCTGAGGCGCGCTCCCCACGATGACGGTGAAGCCCCTTGAGCTGTTGCGGTATTCAATTCTGAGATTCGCATCGAGAACGGTCTTCAGGCCGGAATCGTCGACGTCGCAGGCGTCGCCGTGGGCGGAAATTTCGTACACGGACTCGTCGAGCCACAAGAACCGGAACCTGATCTCGCTTGTGCAGCCGCTCACGCTCAACACCGGCGGATCGATCGTCGTGCCGCCGCTCTCCTCGTTCGTCGTCGACGACGTCAACGGCAACCCGATCACCACCATCACCGGCGGATCGAGTGCTATCACGAACGCGACGCTGTCGGGCCCGGCGCCGTTCGGCGAGCGTCCCACGGGTGCTGGAGGCGCGGTTCGACGGCTTCCGCGACGATCCGAGCTTCGCGGAGCTGAGGCGCACCGTGGGGTTGTAGGGACGAATGGTAGACGCGAGATCGTGGTGGGGGCGGGCGTTCGAGGTCCTGAGGTCGGAAGATCCCGACGCGGCGTCGCCTCGAGAGAGCAGGCGTTCGTCGGCGGACACCGACCGGCGGAGGATCAGCCCCCCATCGAACGTCCCACGATCTCGCGTCCAACATGGATTGTTCCCAGTCACGCACTACGGGCAGGTCGCGCTCTCGCGCGGCGCACCCGGCGCGCCACGCACCCCCTCGAAGCCGTACGGCCCGGGTCCGCAGAGGTTCTCGCCGCGCACCAGGTACCAGAACGCGCCGCCGGGCGTGGGGAGCTCCGGGTCCGTCAGCGTGCCGGCCGGGAGTTCGTTCGCTAGGCACAGCTCGTCGCCGCCCCCCGGGCCCACGGAAAGCCCGCGCACGAGCCCGCGCAGGACGCCGGAGGAGGCGGCCCCGGCCGCGATGCTCCACGTGACCACGGCGTCCGAGCCGCTTCGCGACACCCGGACGCTGTCGTCCACCTCGGCGGGAAGAGGAACGGGCGCGCTCAGGCACGCTGCCGCCGTGGCGGCGGCAGTCACCTGGAGCGCGAAGATGTCGGAGTCGACGCCGCTGCGATCGTCAGCCCACGTCACGATCGCGCCGGCCCCTCCGGTGGCGACGATCTCCGGGCCCCCTTGCTGGCTGGGGAGGATGCACAAGGCGAGGCCGGTGGCGGGATACACCGGATCCAACGACCCCGTGGCCAGAACGTGCTGGGCAAACACGTCGTTGTTCTCCAGCCATGAGACGATCGCTCCGCCCGAGCCGTCCGTCGCGATCGATTCGTGCACCTGGGCGGCGGTGGCGGAGCAGACGGGACTACCGGACTCGAGCCAGGCGGCCGAGGCCGGGCTCGGAGCTACGGAAAGGACGGCTATCGCGAGCGGGACGGTGACGAAGGCGACTCGGGAAACGGTACGCATCGTGGGAACCTTCCGTACTGGCCGCAAGGGACCGTGAAACGCGGTACATGCTCGGTCGAGGCGGCGGTGGGCGCTCCCTCAGCTCGTCGTGGCGTGTGCCACGTGCTGGTCCATCCGGAACCGGGCGGTCAAGTCGTACTTCGCCTTGACCGCGGCGAGCCGGTCGTGGTTAAGGGCCGTAGGCGCCGGAGCGGACGCGCTGGCCTTCACGTCGAAGCGAAGACGAGCGACCGAGAACGAGCACCGGACGGTCGCGCCGTCCGGTGCTCGCGAAGTTCTATTGCCCAGGGCCTAATTGCCCTCGTTTGAGTCGGCACCGGGCGTGCTGTAGAAGAAGTAGTCCGCCGTGTAAGGCACGAACGCCTTCTTGCCGACGTCCGTCGAGAGAGAGCACCCGGTCAAAGGCGCGACCCCTCCCGAGGTGTTCAACCGCTGGACGAACTTGCTCGCCGTCAGCGTGTCGCCTCCGGTGGGTCCGTCTTGGGCTCCAACCACGTTGAGCCGGAGCCAAGGAACCGCACCCGTCGCGACAAAGGCGGGATCGGTAGACGTGGTGTCAGGCGTCGCGGCGGCCCAAACGACGCTCGTGTCTCGGGAGTGCTGCCATGTGGCGCGAATCGTGCCGTTCTCACTCGGGTTGGGACTGAAGAAGTGGGTGATGATCTGCCTATCGTTGTCGCTGAACAGGGTGGCCTCCGGCGTGAAGAGTGTCCAGGCGAAGCCAGAGCCTGAGGGCAGGCAGATGTAGTTCTGGGTGCCGGCGCCGTGACCCTCCAGGAACGCCTTGGCTCGGGCATCCTCGGCGCTCCCTGGCGGTACCTCAATGCCGGCGGGCACGCGTGGCTGTGTGATTTGGCCGGCGTGGGCGGGCTGCGGCAGCAAGGCCGCGAAAGCCACGACGAGAGCAGTGGAGCACACGATGGGCAGGATGCGGCGTGCGGTCCGATTCTCCGGTGCATTGCAGTTCTTCATACCCTTCTCCTCTCGCGCATTGTGCGCGGGTCTTTAGGCTGACATTCGAACGTCCGTGAAGCCGAATTCCATGCGCTCGCCCTCCAGCAAGTCGGCCCCCTGCGCGGCGAACTGCCCCTGGAGAATCAGGACCGCCCGGTGCCTTCACGTTCCACGCGCAGAATGCGAAGCGCACTCGTCCGATATCGCAATGACCGTGCCGGAACGACTCCCACGCGATGCCTCGGCTGTAATCGTCTCAGCGGAGGGAGGTTGGTCGGCGGGAGCGGCGGGGGAGTTTCGATCGCGGGGCGCCGGCGCTGCCAGCCGGTTGGCGGAATGCCAATGCTCCGGGATCAGATGGGCCGCACGATGCCGAACCTCTTCATCCGCGCCTCGAGCGTGATCCGTTCGAGGCCGAGGACGCTCGCGGCCCCACGATCGGCTCGGTCCGTACCGCCCTAGAGCCGAAGCCCGATCTGCCGACCGACCCGAGCGACGTCCGCGCGTTCATCGACGTCTTCACCGACATCGACCCGCTGTTCGTGATCAACAACGAGAGCGGGTGGTACGCGGGCTGGATGATCCACGACCTCAGGGTCGCACCCGTCGGTCCGCCACGCCGCCTATCGGCGCGACTGGCTGGGGGTCTGACCCCCGTTCAGGAGACACGCAGAGTCTGTCTTCCCCGGTCGCGCCCCATGCACCGCATCGTGCGGGCCGACGCGGAATAGAGGGTCGTTTACGCGCTGTTGGTGCCGGAGGTGGGATTCGAACCCACATGCCCCGGCGGGCCGAGGATTTCAAGGCAGTGAGGAAAGGGCGGCGAATAGAGGCTTTCTCAATTCGTCGCCCATTCCCGTTTACGTGGAGTACGAGGAGGGTCGTACAGTCCGAGGGTTATGGTGACCCGGGTGGACACCTGTTCTCGGCGTCCAGACCCGGTTCGTGCCGCACGTTCAGCACTTCGGCATCGCGCGACTGGAAGTGTAGATACATTCCGTATATATTCTCCGGGCGGAGGGAACCGGCAATGGCGGACCGAGCGAAGCTCTTCAAGAGCGGAGGCAGCCAAGCAGTGCGGTTGCCCCGAGACTACCGTTTCGAGGATCAGGATGAGGTCACGATCTACCGACAGGGGAACAGGATCATCCTCGAGGGTGCCCGCCGACGGTGGCAGAAGGAGTTCCTGGAACTGGCCGGTGCCGCGAAGGACTTCCCCTACCCTGATGAGCCCCCCGCCGCTGAGGCCGGCCCGGACTTCGGATAGATGAAGTACTTGCTCGATACCAATGCCTGGGTCGACTACCTCACCGGACGTTTCCCGACCGTTGTCGCACGCATTCAGAAATCCGCGCCCGATGACCTCTGCCTCAGTTCGGTCGTGATGGCTGAGCTACGCTATGGGGCCGAGAAGAGCCGGCGCAAGAAATTCAACCATGACTTGCTCGATACACTCGCACGCGAGGTCCGGTGTGTAGACTTCGACCTGGACGGAGCCCGGACCTACGGGGAGCTGCGCACCAGACTCGAAAAACGCGGCACTCCCATCGGTCCGTACGACATGATGATCGCCGCCCACGCGCTTTCTCTCGGCCTGACTGTGGTCACCGACAACGAGCACGAGTTCCGACGCGTCAGGTCCCTGCCAGTTGAGAATTGGCGCGATCGGCGGGATTGACGCGCTTCGGATCCCTATCTCCCCATGGGGTGCAGCCCCTCTTGCGAAGGAGCCCTCGCTTGGCTGTCCCCAGGAGATCGGCTGGGCCCCTACGAAATCGTCGCGCCGCTCGGCGCCGGCGGCATGGGTGAGGTGTATCGCGCGACCGACAGCAATCTCAAGCGGTCGGTCGCGATCAAGGTCCTCCCCGCCTCGGTGGCCGGCGACGCGGGTCGGCTCCGGTTCGCTTTGCTCCACATCGTATCGATCGCCCGCGTGTTCGCCTGCCCAATCCGCCGCCGAGAACCTGCATGGCGACTCGCTTCTCCCGGATCGCATCCAGGGGACTTTTTGACTGTTGGTGCCGGAGGCGGGACTCGAACCCGGACTCCCCTGCGGGAAGGGGATTTTAGGAGGTTGAGGAAAGGGCGGCGAATCAACGTTTTGTTGATTCGTTGCCCTTTCCCGTTTACGAGGATTACGAGGAGGGTCGTACAGTCCGAGGGTTATGGTGACCCAGATGGAGACCTGATTTGGCGGGCCCCGGCGGACGGTGAAGCCGCGAGACCGGTTATGGCAAACTGCGGACGATTCTCAATGGCAAAGGGTGAGGAGAGATCCATGGACAGCAGACCGTCGGAGGATGACCTCCTATGGCGTATCACGATCGACCCCAAGATCTTCGCTGGCAAGCCGATCATTCGAGGACGTCGCCTCGCCGTCGAGCACATTCTCGGGATGCTCGCCGCCGGGGACGAGCTTGAGACGATCCTGGTCGGATATCCGTGGTTGGAACGCGAAGACATCCAGGCTTGCCTTGTCTACGCCCGACGGCTCGTGGCACATGAGGGTGTGGAGCCTGCCCTCGGCGGGAGTTCAGCATGAAAGAAGAAGAGGGCCTCGGATGGTGAACAAGCCTGAGAGGGTTGACTCTCCGCACGAGCGCGTCCAGGATTCCAAACTCGTCGAAGACGCGCTGGCAAGAGGGGTGGGCGAGGCGCTGCGCCGCCACAAGCTTGCGGGGAACCCCGTCCCGAGATTGCGCGACGGCCGCGTGAGGTGGCTCTCTCCCGAAGAGATCCCCGACCTCACGGTTTCCACGGGGAAGTGGTGAAGTCGATGCCGAAAGTTCGCTCCACCCCTCAAGAACGCCGGACGAAAGTGCCTTCCCAGCCCCCTCCCGGGAGCGGGCGCCGAGAATGGGTTGGAGGTCGATTCTCCGCTCCCTTCCACATCACCGAGGGGGAGCCGTACCGGCCCACCCTTGTGGCGTGGATCGAAGCACCGGACGGCCTCGTCGTCGGCTACCACTTGTGCGACCCATCCGAAGAGCGCGGGGCCTTGGGCCGATCCCTCGCCGAGGCCATGCGACATCCGCTGGTCGGCCCAGTCAGGCGCCCATCGCGAATTCGCGTCTCCGACTCCGAACTCGCCGCCGAGGTCAAGGCCATCGTCGGGGATCTCATTCCCGTGACGGTCGGCGCGACTCCCGAGTTGAACGAGCTCGTGGATGCGATGTTCGGGACGTTCACGAGGGGCGCCGGACTCGACACCGGTGGGGATGGTGATTGTGAGGAGGAGAGCTACTTCGAGAACGGTCGAGTCTCGGCGGTAACCGTTGCGGACCTCTTCGCCGCCGCACGCTTGCTCCGCCACGTTGCCCCGTGGCAGGTCGCGAGCGATCAGCAGGTGCTACGACTCGATATTCCCGAGCTCGGCGTCGAGGGCGCCTGCGTGTCGATCATAGGAGCACTCGGCCAGAATCTCGGGGTACTGATCTTCCCCTCGCTGTCCGGCTTCGATGCATTCTTGAAGGCAGCGTCGCGTCGCCGACCGAAGTCACGTCGCATCGATCTCGGCACGTCCTGGCTGTCCTTCGCCCTCGTGCCGGGTTCAGAGCTGCCGGCGTCGATGCGTCGCGAGGTCGCCGATCACGGCTGGCCCGTGGCGGATGAGATGTCGTATCCGCAGGTCGAGCACCGGGATCCGGACGGGCTCCTGCGGCCCCTGACGGACCGAGACGTCCGCATCGCCTCCGCCTGCGCCACATCACTGTCCGCTTTCTTCGTCGCGAACCGCGAGGCTTTCGAGGCCGATGGAGGCGAACCGATCTGTCAGTCATTCACCGACGATCGAGGCCGGCTCGTCCGATTCACCTTCCCCTACGAGGCATTCCCGCTGTTCGCCGTCGGTACCGATCCGCAACCACCGAGCCCGGGCTCCCCTCGGGCGACCTTGCGCCGCAACGATCCCTGCCACTGCGGCAGTGGAAGAAAGTACAAGCAGTGCCACCTGGACACGGACCGACCTACGAAGCAGGGTTCGGGCGAGGCCTCACGAGGTTGAGCGGCTGGTGTCGACCCGGTCCGGCGCTGGTCCCGCGCCTTTTCACGTCAAGTGCTGCGCGAGGAATCTCCGGGGAGATACGACTTCGATCCCCTGGTAGCCGGAAGTACGGAGCAGTGCTCGATCGCCGGTGACGACGTACTGGGCCCGGGCCCCGAGCGCGCACGCGAGGAACTTGACGTCGTCCCGGTCCTCACAGGCATCGTCAGGCAGTCCCACGGGTAGCACGAGAAGCGCGTGCAGTGCGATCCGATCGAGCACGACCGCGACATCGACCTGCGGGAACTTCTCGCCAATTCGGGTCGCCGTCCCTCGGTACTCGGCGAGGATCTCCGCTGAGACAGCAAGTTCGAACTTGTCCTCAAGCCAGGCAGATAGGATCCGAGAGGGCGGTCCCGAGAAGAAGATCGCAGAGATCAAGACGTTCGTGTCGAGTACGACCCTCACCGCCCGCGCCGAACGCGGCGAACCGCCTCCCGGACATCCGCAGGCTTGATTCCAGCGCGACGAGCCTGCAAACGAACCCTGCCTAGCATCGCGCGCAATTCACTCTTCGCTGGAATTGCGATCCGCTTCAGGACGACGGTATCGCCATCACCCATCACGACGAACTGCGCTCCGACCTCCAGGCCGAGCGCCTTGCGGACATCTTCCGGGATCACTACCTGCCCTTTCGAGGACATTCGCGTCGTAGCAACCGTTGCCATGTCACCGACCCTCCGTCTTACCGGTAAGAATCTACCGCAGCGCGGACCCTTTCGCAATGGACGAAGAAGCACCAGCAGGTGTCCTTCCAGACGGAATCGCGGTTCGGCGGTCGGAATGGACGCCCAGATGGACATCTGACGTAGGTCGCCGCGCGGCCCAAGTCACCGCAAGTCGCTGAAGACAAACGGTGCCGGAGCCGGGACTCGAACCCGGACTCCCCTGCGGGAAGGGGATTTTAAGCCAGGAAAAGACGCACGAACGAGCCGACGGCAGCCGAAGAGAACCAAAAGGGACGCGGGATTTTGAGCCTGGCTCTTGCTTCGTTTTGTACCGCGTCGGCTCTGGTTCGAGCACAAAACGAGCACAAGCTGTCGCGCGCGCTCGGCCGGGAGATGGCTGGGCACGGTTTCGCGATCCTCCGCAGGCCGCTAGCGCGGTCACGCCGTGAACGGGTGCGCATAGAGTTGGGGCCCGGCCCCTGGTTGACCACTATCGCCTCGATAGCGTAGAGAATCGCGGGTTTCGCGAGGGCGAGGAGCCCAACTCCTAATCTAGTTCCGCGGTACCGCATCCGAGCGACGTCGGACTTCGCGAAATCGCGCCCTCAACCAGAACTCTCGCGACCGTCTGCGAGGGAATCGATCGAGAGCCGATAGGGGGACGGTACGCGGCACTAGGCAGTAAGCTTTTCTATAGCAACACTTTAGGAACACCCATACCGAAGAACCGGCGTGCGCTTCATTCATGTTGACAAATCGTCCGCTTCGCACCATCCTTTCTAGGCGACTAGGGATGGAGACGCGTCGCGCCTCCTGTGGGACCTGTGGGTCCCACCCTAGACGCTTTTTTTTTCCCCGCGCCATGGGCTTCCGGAGGGTGAGTGTACATCCTGTACGTCGACGAATCCGGCGTCGAGGACCTTCGCTCTGGCACCACTCACTTCGTCCTCCTCGGTCTGGTGATTCCAGGGGACCAGTGGAAGCGCCTCGACGACATCCTCGATCGGATCAAGGCCAGATACGACTTGAGCGGCGTCGAGATCCATACGGGTTGGATGTGCCGGCGCTATTCCGAACAGGAATCCATCATCGATTTTGAGAAACTCGACCGTACTGCCCGGCGCGCGGCGGTGGAAGAGGCGATTCGTCGGCGGGCTGGGGTCCTCGGCGTTCGGGGCGATCGGAACAAGATCAAGAGCTACCGACGCGAGAGTCAGACAATTCGTCCTTACATCCATCTCACGCGCGAGGAGCGGCTCGGGTGCCTGGAGGCGCTTGCAAAGGAACTGGCGACTTGGGGAACCGTCAGAATTTTCGCGGAGGCCATCAGCAAGCCCGATTTCGTCCCCGGTAGCCTCACTCCGTACGAGCTTGCCTTCGAACAAGTCTTGACCCGATACCAAGCGTTTCTCGATGGAATGCGAATGCGTGGAATCGTGGTGCACGACAACAACACCACCGCAGCTCCACGGCTAACGAGGCTGTCCCGCAAGTTCCATCGTTTCGGCACGTTTTACCGTCAAATCGAGAACATCGTCGAGACTCCATTGTTCGTCGACAGCTCCTTGACGAGCATGATCCAAATGGCGGATCTCTGCGCCTACGCTCTTAGACGGTTCATCGAAAATAACGAGACGCTCCTTTGGGACGTCGTTGAGTCGCGGGTCGAGCAACAGAACGGCGTCAACGTGGGACTTCGGCACTACACCGGGAAGCGACCCTGCATGTGCCGGCTCTGCGTCGCTCACGGGCGACGTTGATTCCACCGTGGGTTCAGACGCACTTAGCTATTCGCGCTCGGTTTCTATCGTTTTGGCGAGCAACGCTCGACTCCAAGAGCAACGACCGGGATCCTATGACGGAAGAGTCCAATCGATGTCATCGAACGACAGTTGGTAGCCCGACTTCCGAAACACCCTCGCGAATTTCTGCTTGAATTGTTCCATGTTGCCGCAGAGCTTCATCACGGCTATCACCCGCTGCAGCTGGTTGTTTACTTGCTCTTTTCCGAAATCGCGCAAGAGCTGATGGTGGTTCATCTTATAGTGCGGATTGGGGTTCATCTCGCGCAGTTTTTTCCCGACATCCCTGTCGATGGCATCGTAGACGAACGCCATCACGTACTTGCCCCAGCGGAGGGGTCTGGAACGCGGAGAGTAGTGAACCCCCTCCATCCGAGCTAGTTCCAGCCAGAATTCCTCGGGGAACATTCGGGCCCATTCCTGTAGCTCATCGGCGATGAACGCCTGGAGTTTGACTTGCAGCGCGCGTTGCGAGCGCACCTTTTCGTAGCCGGTGGCCTCGTCGATTAGGGCGATGATCCCGACCTTCGCGCAGGCCCTCAAGATGATCTCGGCCTGCCTCGCGAGCCGAAGTTGCCCGCCTTTCAGAAGCCCCGCTTCCCGGGCCTCGGAGTAGAGCGAACAGATCTCGACTAGTGTTGTCGCCTCATAACCGTGGGCTGTCTGGGGGACGCCTGGAACCCTGAAAGGTATCGCTTCTGGTCCCCCGGGTAACTCTTTGGCAACTAAAGGGTTGCGCTCGAGATACCTCCCCAAATTGCTAGTATCGGTCCCCCCGGTAAGTACTCGAACAAACTCCCGCTGCGTGAAAACCCGGCGGAGATCATGGAGCACGTGAACTTCGACCTCGTTATTTCCGAGCGTAAGTTTTCCGCGGAACATCGAGTGCGGAAGATCCGACCGGCCCGTGGCAGGCGTTAATCCTGGAGAAGTCTCGGCCGCGCTCGTCTTGGGTGGCTCGTACGCCTCCCCCTTGGCCTTCTTCCACCTCGCGGCCACCGCGGCGCCCGCTATCTCCTTCCGCTCCTGCGGGGTCAGAACGTTTGCTCTGGCGCGGCCACCCTTGGAAGCGCCGAGCTTCGACAGTTCCTTGGCCTGCTCATGCACGGGCGAGTGCGTGTTATCGGTCATAGGGTTTCCTCCCTGCGACTACGATATTCTTGCCCGAGCATGAAGTCAATACTTGCCCGAGCAACAAAGTCTGCAGGCGTGCGGGAGAATCCGATCGACAGCGACACGAGGGGTCCCCGAGGTGACCATTGGGCTTCTGCAAAGCGGCCTTGTCTCGCCCCGGATGGTCCAACTCCTCGGGGGCTGTCACAGCATCATGGGACGCTGGCGTTCCATCCGTTCGCGTTCCCCGCCCCACGCTTCGCCCGTCCCGGGTAGAGCCAAGTCCGCCAATCCTGGCCTTGACTTCCTCCCCCACCGAGGGACCCTGTCCGTGGAGGTCCCCCATGCCCCACCTCGCCCCTCATACCCTGACCGCCGCCGAGCTGGAAGCAATCCTGCCGTGGCCACCAATCATGACGGGGCCGAGCCCGGTCACCGATTGGACGCTAAGGGCGATCGTGGCGAGGCCGGAGTGGCAGGCGCAGTTGGCTTTGTGGAGCGCATCCGCCGCCCGAGTAGGCACCTGAGGACGGGGCTGCCCGATGCGCCTAAAGCCACCGCCGGACCCTTCTTCGGTACGCCTCGTAGGCGTCGCCGAAGCGTCCGGCAAGTGCCTTCTCCTCCGGCACGATGATCAACACCGTCACCAGCCAGTGGAATGCCGGCACCACGACGAATGGAACGACGCTCCCAAGGCCGAGGCCCAGCCCCAGCAGCACGAGGTCCAATCCGAGGTACATCGGATTGCGGCTGAGCCGAAACATCCCGGTCGCTACGAGCGCCGACGATTCCCCGAGCGGCTTGACCGTCGTGTGGGCCCGCTTGAACTGCTGAGCCGCGACGATCGCCACGACCAGCCCCAGCATCGCTGGCAGCGCTCCGGCGAGACGCCAAGAGCCAGACAGGAATTGGCCGACGGGCAGGAGCCAGTAAAGCACCACCATCGCAATGATGGCGGCCAAGAAGAACAGCGGCGGCACGAGGCAGAGGCTTCGTTTCGTCGCCGGCGCCATCATACGGAAGCGATCATACCGCGAACCGCGCGAGAAGGAGTCTGCGTATGCCCCACCTCGCCCCGCCTACCCTCACTGCCACCGAGCAGCGGGCGATCCTGCGGGTCACGGCCGGCAACATCCGCGACCGAGTGCCGGCCGACGACGCGCGCCGGAGGAATTTCCGTAGGCTGGGTGTAGACTGAAGCGCTACGAAATATTGTCGGGAGCAACAATTGGCAACGGACGGTCATCCTCCTTGGGATGCACGGTATGCCGCCCTCGGCCGGACCCAGGCGCGCTACCTATGGATTCTCCTGGCCCTGAGCGTCTTCTTCCTCGCCTTGGACGCACAAGCCCTGGCCAGTCAGTGGCCTATCGCTCTCGGACGTTCCCGGTTTGCACACGATCCGGACGTGGTCACGATTCCCTTTCTTCAACTACCGATCAGTTCCGGCGTCGTGCGAATGTTCGGACCGTTGATCCTCGTGGTTCTTCTCCGCGCAACGCTGGGCACTCTGGCCGCTGCTAAGACCGCCCTCTCGCGGATCGGCCCCGATGACGGAGATTCCTCGATCGAGGCGTACGATCATCACCCGAACGTCATCGATATGGCGGTCTACCTCTCTGACACCGCCAAGCCCAAGCGCCTGGCGTACTCCCTCGCCGCGGTCTCGTATCCCCTTTACCTGTCCTTGCACGCCGCAGTGGCCGCCTACCTTTCGTACTCGGTTGTAGTCAACACGTCGTGCCCGGATGCAACCCGCTTGATCCTCGTTTGGTCCACCCAGGTTCTGGCATTGGGATTCGCCATTCCAACCTGCGTTGGGCTCTTCGGGTTCTGGCGAGGTCGCCTGCTGAAGGTGTCGCATTACTGGAGGAAAGCCTCGGCTGCACAGCGGGAGGGTCAGCGGTGAACGCGAAGATCCTGCTGACGACGGGCGAATACGCGCACCCGCGCGACGAGGCCATGAGTACGCGACTGAACCTCTTGAACTGCTGAACTAGTTGAGCAGGCACCCTCAGGGGAGCGCGCAACCCAACTGGAGTAAGCTCTTTGGCGACCCGTGGACGTGCACCTGTTCGTAACCTCACGCAGAGGAGCCTCGAGAATGGTCGCCGTCGCGCGGACTACGTATTTCCTCGGCGCAGGTGCGACCAAAGCCGATTTTCCTCAAGCCCCTCTTGGCGATGAATTACTTCACGCCATCCTGGTGGGTGAACACGCGGATTCTTTGCTCCAGAATCTCTTAGCCAGCATCTTCGACGAAAGCGCCGTGACTAGAGATACCCCATCCGAACGCCGCCCCCGGCTGGATGACATCTTCACGCTCGTGGATGCTTACCTCGCCGGTCGTGCGCCTTCCCCGGGTACGTTCCGGCACGAGGACCTGGTTGCCGTGCGGAAGGGACTTGTCGCGTCGATCGGAAGGGTCATCGCGGAGTCGCTACCCTCACCGTCCGGCCCGATCGCTGATCGTTTTGCGGCTCACGTGGACGACGGGAGGTCCGTCATCATTTCGACGAACTACGACATCGTGATGGACAATGCCCTCTTCCAGAATCGGAATATCAACTACGGGGTTCCAGTACGCTCCGCTATAGACTCGATCGGCGGGCGACCGAATGGCGAATTTCGCGAAGAAGACGCCCACTACTTCGTTCCGATCTATGCTCATGAGCTTGTCGGTTACGGAAAGACACCATTGCTCAAACTGCACGGCTCGCTAAACTGGCTCTATTGCCCGCGTTGCGACGAGCTCGACGTGACCCTCCGCGCGAAGGGTGCTCTATTCGCGGTTGACCGGCCCGAATTCGGTAGGTGTTCTCGTGAAGATTGCACGTCACGATACGAGCCGGTCTTGGTCGGACCAAGCCTCGAGCAGCGGTACGATAACCGTATTCTCCGTGCCACTTGGCTCCGAGCGGAGCGCGAGCTCCAGGCCTCCAGTCGTCTCGTGATCATCGGCTACTCCTTGCCAGAAGCCGACTACCTAATACGAGCGATGTTCGCCAGAACGTTCGCCGAGCACAGTCGTTTCGTGACGGTTGTCAACTGGCGCGATGAAAGGACGCCGTCCAATGACACCAGCCTCGAACGGCGCTATCGACGTCTATTCCCGCACTGTACGATTGTTTGGGACGGCTTCGAGGGCTTTCTCGATTCGGCCCACGGCGATGTCCCCGACTAAGTCCGCTGCCACCCACGACCTGTTCCTGGCGTAGAGGCTCGCCCGGCACCGAGCCCGCCAGAGGAGGTCGTATTTGCGTTGCGTCCTGGCAACGCCGAACTGCCCACTCCGTCCCCTACCCGTCCCGTCGCAAGCAGCTAGGCGGTAAGATCGGGCGCGCGAAGGAATGCTGCCTCGCACGGGGCGTCGACAGGGGGTTGCAAATGGCCAAATCGGAGCGTTCGGGTCGAATCGACTACCCGCAGGAGGGGTTCTCGGTTACCTGGGACGAGAACGGGCTGAGCGT
>JAIQFR010000058.1 GCA_020073205.1 Terriglobia bacterium | reverse complement strand
TTGAGTGCGTGTCCGATATGAAGGACACCAGTTACATTGGGCGGGGGGATAACAATGGAATAGGCCTTGCGCTCCGAATCTTCATCGGCCCTGAAATAGCCACGCTCCTCCCAATAACGATACCATTTCTCCTCCACCTGGTGGGGGTCATAAGATTTGTCCAACACCTTTGAGGCCATCGATGCACCCTTTATCCTCCTTAATCCTTTTCTCCCTTCTGAAGCCGTTTGATCTCCTCTTGAATCGCCTTCTCTGCCAAATCCGGAACAATCTCTCTTACCATTTTCTCGATCCGCTCAGCGCTCAGACCCATGATATGTTGGGTCATCTCCGGAAGAATTTTTGTGATGAAGTCTCCGACCATATCTTGAATTCCTTTGGCGATGACCTCTTCCAGATGTTTATCCACTATCCTCGCCAGAGAGGTAACTTCTTCCATCTGTCTCTCTACCTTCCTCACCAAAACCGCCCCCTCCTCCTCCCCGAAAATCCCCGGAGCTTCCACCTCTTCGAGCTTATCCATCCTCATCCCCTCTGTCACCGCCTCCTTGATCTTCATCTCTTCTAGTCTTTTCTCCCTTGGTTCCTCAATGGCACGAATCTCTTCCTCCCCCAATATCTCTTCCAAAAGTTCGTCCGGGAATTCCTCTTCAGGCAGTTCTTTCAATTCTTCCTCCTCCACACATTCCTCTATGAAAATCGCCTCTTCTTTCACCTCTCCCTTGGGTATCTCGAAAGAAAAAGGCTCGATTTCTAACCCCCCGGCTTCAGTTTTGACCACACCCTCAAGGGCTACTTCGAATCCTGAGAGATCTAATGATTTTTCAGCGGGTTCCTCCATCGTAAGAGGTTCTTCTTCTAA
Source organism: Terriglobia bacterium (assembly GCA_020073205.1). Classification (NCBI taxonomy): domain Bacteria; kingdom Pseudomonadati; phylum Acidobacteriota; class Terriglobia; species Terriglobia bacterium. The sequence goes on along the minus strand of JAIQFR010000058.1, from coordinate 25,829 downwards.
GACCCTCTCCTCTTTTCCAGAAGGCCATTCCTTCTCTAACGAGGGCTTGAGCTGTTCCACCTTCTCGAGGATCTCCTCCAATTCGATCTTCTCAAAGAGGTCTTCTTCAGGGGTGGTTTCCTTTTGGGATTTTTCTCTCTCCAACCGGAGATCCATTTCCTCAACGACTTCCCTCTCGGGATGAAGCACAAATTTTTTCTCTTCAGGCTTCTCCTCAAACTCTAATTTCTCCCAGGACTCCAACGGGGTGATTTCACCATAGGGCTCTTTTTCCTTGGTGGTAACGAAATCATTAATGCTCATCCTCGTTTCGGGTTCTTCCACAACATCTACCAATTCGATGATTTCTTCTTCTTCCTCGCCTAATTCACCCAATAAGAACTTCTCCTCCCCCCCCTTTCCTTTTCGGCTCGCCGCGCGACGATCCGGGTCGAAGCCGACTCCGTCGTCGTGGATCACCAGCTGGACGATGGCGTCCCGCCGTCTCAGGCTCGCGGCGACATGGCGTGCGCGTGCGTGCCTCTCCACGTTTCTCAAGGCCTCCTGGAAGATGCGGTAGATCGCCAGCTCGGCGTCGGCGGACAGTCGCGCGGTCAGCTTGCCGCAGTCCAGCTCGAGGGTCACCCTCGTCCGATCCTCGAATTCCGCGCCGGCGGCGCGCAGGACGGCGACCAGTCCCAGCTCGTCCAACACGCCGGGGCGAAGATCACGCGAGATGCGCTCCACCTCTTCGGCGGTCTCGCCGAGCATCTCGCGGAGCTTCGTCGCCTCGCCCTTCGATGACCCGTCGCGCGCCGAGAGCCTGTCCGCCAGCGCCTGGCAGCGAAAGAGGATGGCGCAGAGGCGTTGGGTGATGTGGTCGTGCAATTCGGCGGCCACGCGCCCGCGCTCGGCTTCCTGCACCTGCACCAGGCGATGGGACAACGCCCGCAGCATTTCGGCGTCGCGCCGAGCCTCCGTCATGTCCGTCACCACCATGCCGATCGTCGCGCGTCCCCTACCGCTCCTCGCCAATGGGCGAACGGAGATCTGCGCCGGCATCCGCGAGCCGTCGGCGGCATGGATCATCACCTGGATCTTGGAGCCGGATCCGCCGGTCCGTTTCAGGAGCGGTCGTATGGCGGCCCGGCCCTCGGCGGAGAGAAAGCGGTGAAAGGAGCTCCCCGTCACCTGCTCCAGCGGGCATTTGACCATGCCGGCGAAGCGCCGGTTGGCGTAGAGGATCACCTTGTCGGCCGTCAGCGTCAGTGCCCCCTCGTTCATGGACTCGATCAGCACGCGGTAGGCGTGTTCGGCGCTTTCCAGCGTGAACACCTGGGCGCCCTTGTCGCTCGCGACCACCAATGCATCCACTTCGCCGGTGCGAATCGCACGGAGTGTCTCCTCCGCTTCGGCCAGGCGGGCGCGGAGCTCGGCGACTTCGCCGGACGGCGCCGGGCGTGAGGATTCGTGGCGGCGAGCGCTCTTCATCGCCGGGCCTTGCCCCTAGTGTCCAGTTCCAAACCGACGAACAAGCGGGCGGTGTTCGCCAGATCGCCGATGAATCGGCGCACCGGCCGCGGGAGCTCCTTGACGAGCGTCGGCGTCGCGACGATCTGGCCGTCGCGCGCCAGGATGGGCTGCTGATAGACGTCGATCACCTCCAGCTCCCAGTCGTTCTTCAGCTCGGCCTCGCACAGTTGCCGGACGCGCAGGATGGCTTGGCGCGATCGGTCGCTGGCCCCTGCCACGTAGAGCCGCAGGACGTACTTTTCCTTGCGCCTCAAGGCCAGGGACTTCTCGAGGGCCCGGGTCGCCCGCTGGCTCCTGGTCGTGCTCACGACTCACCCCCGCGACGATCGGCGGGGCGCAGATCCAAACCGACCAGCACGCGATCGGTATCGGACAGGTCGCCGATGATCTTCCGCACGGGCTGCGGCAGCTTGCGCACCAGCGTGGGAAGGGCCAGGATCTGGTCGCCCTTCGAAAGCTGCGGCTGCTCCACCAAATCGATCACCTCGATGCTGTAGCGCCCGTTCAGGTGGCCTTCGCAGATCCTCGTCAGGTTCGAGAACGCCGCCACCGACTTGGGCGTCTGGCCGGCCACGTAAAGGCGCAGTTGCCAGAGCTTGGCGGGCCGGCGACGGGAGCCGGACTCCGTGCGTCTCACGGTTCCGGCCTTCATCGTCGGCCCCTCGATTTGGCCTTGGCCGGAGCGCGGGCCGCCACCTTGATGGCGTCCGAGTGGCGCAAGCGGGCCAATTCGGTCCTCTCGGCGGTCAGCACGCGCGTCCGCGTACCCACCTGCGCGTCCACGCGTCGCAGTTCCCCTTCTTCGGTTTCGTATTCGGAGCGGAGCGCGGCGATCTGGTGTTCGAGCATCGCGCGTTTCCGCTCCAATTCGCGCTTTCGGCGGGCGGCTTCCTGTTGGCCGGCCAGCGCTTCGGCTTTTTCGCGGGCGGCCTGCGCCACGCGGGAGGCGCCGGTCAGGACGCCGCTGGGACCGATGTAGGCGTCCACGAGGTCGATGCCCCGGCTGGAGATCAGGAATTCGCGGACCTGGTTCGAATGCGCCATGCCGCGCGCCTTGAGCACGTAGAGCACGCGATTGCGCTCGCCGTTGCCTTCGAAGTCCTGGAGCAACAGCCACGAGTCCATGAGCGACGACATGGCGATCTCGCTCTGTTGCAGCGCATGGCCGCCGTGCGTCAGGCTGGTGAAGAGCGAGGTGACTTGCCCGCTCTTCAGGAAGTCGATCAGCCGCGTCACCATCCCTTTGGTTTCGTGGTCGGTGCCCGCGGCCAGCAGGCTGGTGATCGGGTCCACGATGACGACGTCGGGTTGAAACGCGGCGATCTCCTTGAACATGGTGGCCAGGTGCATCTCCAGGCCGCAGAGGGTGGGCCGCGCCGCGTGGAACCGCAGGTGGCCGCGCCGGACCAGCGGCTCCAAGCGCAAATTGATGGAGCGCATGTTGCGGATGATCTGGCTGGGCGATTCCTCGAACGAGAAGAAGAGCACGCGATCCCCGCGCCCGGCGGCAGCTTGGGCAAAACAGGCGGCGACGCTGGTCTTGCCGGTGCCGGGCGTGCCCGTCAGCAGAATGCTGCTTCCGCGGAAGAAACCCCGGCCGCCCAGCATCGCATCGAGCCGCGGGATGCCGGTGGAGATCCTACCGCTCGACACCTTGTGGTTCAGCCCCAGCGACGTGATGGGCAATACGCTGATGCCTTCGTCGCCGATGAGGAAGGGGTATTCGTTGGTGCCGTGCAGGGCGCCGCGGTACTTCACCACACGAAGATGCCGCGTGGCGATCTGGTCGTTGATCCGATGATCGAGCAGGATGACGCAGTCGGAGACGTACTCCTCCAGCCCGTGGCGCGTCAGTTGCTGGCGCCCGGCCTCGGCCGTGATGACGGCGGTCACGCTCTTGTCCTTGAGCCAGCGGAAGAGCCGGCGCAGCTCGGCGCGCAGGATGGCCTCGTTGGGCAGTCCGGCGAAGAGCGCTTCGAGGGTGTCCAGCACCACGCGCCTGGCGCCGATGGTATCGATCGCGTGACCCAGCCGAACGAACAGCCCCTCCAGGTCGTACTCGCCGGTCTCCTGGATCTCGCTGCGTTCGATGTAGACGTGGTCGAGCACGATCTTCTTGCGCCGGGCCAGACCCGCCAAGTCGAAACCGAGCGACGCGACGTTGCTCTTCAGCTCCGCGTCCGTCTCCTCGAAGGACATGAAAACGCCCGGCTCGCCGAACTTCACGGCGCCGCGCACGAGGAATTCCGCGGCGAACAGCGTCTTGCCGCAACCCGCGCCGCCGCACACCAGCGTGGGCCGCCCGCGCGGCAATCCACCCCCCGTGATCTCGTCGAGACCCTGGATGCCCGTGGGACACTTGGGCAAACGAGCTGCCGGGGAGGTGGATTTGGGACCGTCGTTCCTCATCGGAGGACACCCCCTTCATTGCCGCAAGCAGTCTAGGACATCCCCTGAAGCGAGCCAACTCCTTCCATCGGCGCGTCGATCTCGAGATTGGATCCGGCCTCCAGTGACGTCCGGAGTCGCTCTCGAACGACCTCACGGTCTTCAGCCAGCGTCGAGGCCGGGGGAATCCCGGTGACCCGGATCGCCGCCGAGGACGATCCGTTCATCGCGAGCCACGCAGATTCCGGGCGATTCCGTTCACCGCCGCACCGGGTGGGCAGGTTCCGCCGATTCGTGCGGCTGCGGGACGGATCCGTTGTAGACGACCTCGCACTTGGCATTCGGCGCGAGCATCCGACGGGCCTTCTGGAAGAGGCCGACGAACGGGCCGGCGAGTCTCTGGAACGAGCTCATCGTGAGCAGCTTGGGGTCCGCGATCGGTCCGGAGAGCCGCTGGCTGAACCGGGAGCAACCCCTGTCGTCGAGCACCGCCACGACGGCATCCAGGTAGGACTCCTGAAGCAGGTCGATGCTTCCGACGAACGCCACGCGATTCCGTTCCGTCGCAAGCGCGCAGTCTCGGGCCTCGGCGACGCCGTTCCCGATCTGCCAGGTCGCCACCAGCCGCTCGAGGGTACCGTGGCCGGTCCCGGCCTGCTGGTAGGCGCGTCCGAAGTCGTAGCCCTTGGTGGCGACGGTGCCGAGAGGGCCGGCGATGAAGAAGGCACCGAGGTCGATGAGGCTGAATCTGCGCGTCTTCTCGACCTTGGCGACCAGCCGATCCACATCCATGGCGTACGCCTCGAGTTTGTTGCCGCGCAGCGAGACCTCGCCGGAGAGGTTCTTCGTGAGCTCTCGGTTCCCCCGGCCGGTCGTCAGCAGGTGCATCGTGAGCGCCCCCTCGCCGCCGAGGAACTTCTTCTCACCCAGTCCTTCGAGAAGACGCTCGACGCGGCATTGCGGGACCTCGAGGGTGATCTCGTAGCGGGGCGCGGGCGGGGGGGTGTGCGCGACGACGACGCCCGTGCCCTTGCCGCCGAAGATATCCATCGTGACGGCATCGAGCGAGAAGCGGCCCTTCTCGGCCGTGATCGGAGATCTCACGTCGGTGATCGTGAGCGTGCCCCGTCGTACCGTTTTGCCAGCGATGCTTCCTGCGAAGGAGAAGTCGCCCAGCGTCTCGGCGCGAGACGGAGAGATGGCGAAGTCGCGGACGTCGGCCTCGATGCCTTCGATGTCCGCTCGCTCGCCGGTCTTCCGTTCCGCGTAGGCATAGCGACCGCCGCGGACGCTCAGACGGGAGGCAACAAAAACGGGGGTGGCCGGGCCAGTCCCGCCGTCAGCGGTAGCCTTCTCGGACGCGCTTTCGAAGTTGAACCGTCCGTCCGCGTACTTGACGACCGTGATGACGGGGCCCACGAGTTCGCACGCGCCCGCGCTCACCTGTTTCCGGAAGAGCGGGACGAGTTTGAGCGACGACAGCTTGACCGCCTCGATGGTGAGGATCGGGTCGCCGCGGATCCGGAACTGAAGGTCATGGAGGACGACGTCCAGGGGCGGCCACCGCGTGACCCCGATCTTGCCCTTGATCGTGACCTCCATATCGGTGGCGTGCGAAACGGTGGCTTCAATGTTCGACTTCCAGGAGTTGATGTCGAACCACGCCGAGAATGCGATGGCCGCGAGCAGGAGGAAGCCCACGAGGCCGCACCCGATGAGAAGGACCTTCCTCATCGTCTTGCGCGGGGCGTCAACATGACCGCGAGCTTTCATGAGAACGTTGTCTCGATCCGGGCGCTGAGCACGACGAGAAGAAGGGCCGCTGCACGGCCAGCTCCACGTATCTCCAACTCCTTCCCGCCTTGCACTGCTGTCGTCCCAAGACGCAATTCCTCTTCTCACTTGGGACGATACGCGGCGAGCCGAGCAAGCGCCATGGGGCAAAACCCTACCCGCGCGCGTCGGCAAATCGGCCGTCGTGCCGAGCTCGGGCCCTGGGGATGGCCGCTGGGATCGCGGTAGCGTCCCGGGGATCTCATGACGCGGGTCCAGGGCGGCGATCGAATTCGGTTGATGGTCGAGGAGGATGCTCAGACCGGAAGATGCCGTACGAGACGGGCCACAGCCGGCGGCTTGTGTTTCGCGGGGGTTGTCGGATTGCCGGCGAAAGGCGAACGCGCGGTTCTGACGACGCTCAACCCCGGCGGCGGAGGTCCGCCGCCAGGGTTGGCCACGTGCCGCGACAATCCCGCAGAGCCTTGCGGCGGGCGATTACGCGGCCTTGATCTCGATCTCCTTGGGTTTCGCGGCCTCGATCTTCGGAACGGTCACCTCGAGGATGCCGTCTTTGGAGGTTGCGGTGACCTTCGAGGCGTCGACCGTGGTGGGAAGGGAGAAGCTCCGCCGGAACGTCCCGTAGACGCTCTCCATCCGGTAGGCGTTCTCCTCCTTGATCTCGGACTCCTGCTTGCGCTCGCCGCAGAGGGTCAGCACGCCGTTCTCGATCCGGACGTCCATGTCTTCCTTCTTGACCCCCGGGATCTCCGCCCGAAACACGAGGTGGTCGCCCCTCTCGAAGACGTCCACGGGCGGTGCCCACGCCTCGACCGAATCCTCGGCGCGCGGGCTGTTGGTATCGTTGAAGATGCGGTTGACCTGGTTGCTCATCGCGATCAGATTCTGGAATGGGTCCCACCGGACGAGTCTCATGACGTTCTTTCTCCTTGGGTCGTGATGCGTTGCTAATCGAAGTCGCTACGGGGGATAAGACTCCCGCTGATCACTGTCAAGCCTGTGTCTCGTGGGAAGAGGGATCCCTTGCCGCGGTATCGTCGTTCCTTGCCTCGAGGGCGACCAGCGGCCGGGCGGCGCATTTCAGAGGATCATTCGTACGCTGCCGAGCCCTCCGAGCCCGATGAGGCCCCGGTCGCCTGCGTCGCGGGGCCCGTTCGTGGCAGAATGCCCCGGTCACCCCAAACCAAGGGAGGTTCGCGTGAGGGGCTTCCGACTTCTGACCTGTCTCCTCGCCGTCGTTCCGTGCTGCCGCCCCGCCCTCGCCGACGAGGGAATGTGGATGCCGCAGCAGATCCCCGAGCTCCGGAAACAGCTGGACGCCATCGGCTTCAAGGGCGACCCGAAAGCATTCGCGGACCTCACGGGGTATCCGATGGGAGCGGTCGTCTCCCTCGGCGGCTGCAGCGCTTCCTTCGTTTCTCCGGACGGGCTCATCGTCACGAACCAGCACTGCGTGACCGGCGCGCTGCAGTACAACGCGACCCCCGCGCGCAACCTGCTGGAGGACGGCTACCTCGCGAAGACGCGGGAGGACGAGCTTTGGGCCGGGCCGGGGAGCCGCGCCTACGTGATGCTCTCGGTGAAGGAGGTCACCGGCGAGATCACCGGGAACATCGACCCGAAGATCGACGACCGCGCCCGCTTCGAGGTCATCGAGCGGCGGACCAAGGAGCGCATTAAGGAGTGCGAGAAGGACGGCCTCCGGTGCCGCGTCGCGAGCTACTTCGAGGGGTACCGCTACTTCGAGATCGCGCAGCTCGAGATCCAGGACGTCCGGCTCGTGTACACGCCCGCCGCCGGGATCGGCTCGTTCGGAGGCGAGATCGACAACTGGCAGTGGCCGCGCCACACGGGCGACTTCGGCTTCTACCGGGCCTACGTCTCCAAGGAGGGGAAGTCCGCGCCGTATTCGAAGGACAACGTGCCCTATCACCCGAAAGTCCGGCTTGAGGTCGATCCCAAGGGGGTCGAGCCGGGCGATCCGGTCTTCGTCGTCGGCTACCCGGGCTCGACCCGCCGGATGGAGACCTACTCGGCGATCCGGCGGATGACCGAGTGGACGCTGCCGCGGCAGATCAAGCGGTCGGAGGACCAGCTGGCGATCCTCGAGGACGTGTCGCGCGACGACCCGGAGATCCGGATCAAGGTCGCCAACCGCGTGCGCGGCCTCAACAACGGCCTCACCAACAACCGCGGAAAGCTGAAGGGCCTCCTCCAGGCCAACCTCCTCGCCGCCAAGGAAGCGCGCGAGAAGGAGCTCACGGCGTGGATCGCCGCCGACCCCGCGCGGGTCAAGGAGTACGGTGACGTCCTTCCGGCCCTCGACGCGCTGACCGCGGAGGAGAACAGGACCCGTGAGCGGGATTCCGCGCTCCGCGCGGTCGTGTCCGGATCCTCGCTCTTCGCGTCCGCCGGGACGATCCACAAGCTCTCGCTGGAGCGGGCGAAGGCGGACCTCGATCGCGACCCGGAGTACCAGGAGCGCAACTGGAAAAGGATCCGCGAGCGCGAGGAGCGGCAGCAGAAGACGCTGGACCTCAAGGTCGACCGCGCGATGTTCCGTTACGGCCTCCTCGAGGCGGCGCGCCTTCCCGCGGCCTCCCGCATCGCGCCGCTGGACGCGGCCGTCGGACTCGCCGCCGGGATGGGCGACGCCGACGCCGGGCGCGCCATCGATGCGTTCCTCGACAAGGTCTACGCCGGAACCCGTCTCTCCGACCTTTCGCTGCGCCTCGGGCTCCTCGAGAAGCCCACCGCCGACGTGCTCGCGACCAAGGACGGCTTCATCGATCTGGCCGCGCTCCTGTACCCGGCGAGAGAGGAGATCGAGGAGCGCGACAAGAAGAACGAGGGGCTGCGCTCGCGGCTCACGCCTCGGTACGTCCGCGCGCTCCTGGAATTTTCGGGTGGCCTCCTCCCGCCCGACGCCAACGGCACGCTTCGGGTGACGTTCGGCAAGGTCGAGGGGGTCGGCGAGCGCGACGGGCTCGTGTACCTGCCGCAGACGACGCTCGCCGGGATTCTGGAGAAGCAAACCGGCACGGCCCCGTTCAACGCGCCCAAGGCCGAGCTGGACGCGATCGCCGCGCTCCGCGCCGGCAAGAAGACGCCTTACGCGACTTCCAGGCTCGCCGACGTGCCGGTGAACTTCCTGGCCACGGTGGACACCACCGGGGGCAACTCGGGATCGCCCGCGCTGAACGCCAAGGGGCAGCTGATCGGGCTGCTGTTCGACGGCACGTTCGACACGGTCGGCTCCGACATCGTATTCGACGCCGTGCGCACGCGCTCGATCCTGGTGGACGTGCGCTACATGCTCTGGGTGATGACCGAGGTGGACGGCGCCACGGACCTGCTGCGCGAGATCGACCCGCGGCTCGGCTCCCACTCCTGAGGCGCGGGCCCGGAGCGGGTCCCGGCGAGGGCAGAGAGATGAGCCACCGTCCACCGCAGAACCGGCGGCTGTCGCGGTTCGGGACGAGCATCTTCTCGGAGATGACGCGGCTCGCCCTCGAGCACGGTGCCGTCAACCTCGGCCAGGGATACCCGGACTTCGACGGGCCCGGCTTCGTGAAGGAGGCCGCGATCGCCGCGATCCGCGCGGGAGAGAACCAGTACTGCCGCTCGTTCGGGGTGCCCGCGCTCAACCGGGCCGTGGCGGCTCACCGCGAGAGATTCTATGGACTCGCCTACGACCCGGACGCCGAGGTCACGATCTTCTCCGGGGCCACCGAGGCGATCTTCGCGACGGTCCAGGCCCTTTGCGAGCCCGGGGACGAGGCGATCGTCTTCGATCCCGCGTACGACTCCTACCGGCCCTCGCTCGCGCTCGCGGGTGCGACCGTACGGACGGTCCCGCTCGCGCCGCCGGACTTCGCGCTCGATCCCGGCGCGCTCGCGCGGGCCGCCGGGGCGCGGGCGCGCCTCCTCTTGCTGAACACCCCGCAGAACCCGTTGGGCAAGGTCTTCTCGCGACAGGAGCTTCAGGCGATCGCCGCGGTCTGCCGCGATCGGGAACTGATCGCCGTCACCGACGAGGTGTACGAGCACCTCGTGTTCGAGGGGGAGCACCTCCCCCTCGCGGCGCTCCCCGGGATGCGGGAGCGGACCGTGATGATCTCGTCGTCCGGGAAGACGTTCAGCCTCACCGGCTGGAAGATCGGCTTCGCGTGCGCGCCTCCCCCGCTCTCCGCGGCGATCCGCGCCGCCCACCAGTTCGTCACGTTCTGCACCTCGACGCCGTTCCAGCACGCGATCGCGGCGGCGCTATTCGCGGATGACGGCTACTTCCGGGACTTCGTGGCCACGTATCGCGGCCGCCGTGACCGACTCTGTGAAGGCCTCGAGGACGCGGGCCTCGCCGTGCACCGTCCGGCGGGAACCTATTTCGTCATCGCCGACATCCGGCCCCTCGGATTCGACGACGCGGACGCTTTCTGCCGCGGCCTTCCCGCGCGCGCCGGCGTGGCCGCGATCCCGGTCACCGCGTTTTGCGAGGACCCGGCCCCCTTCCGGCACCTGGTGCGCTTCGCCTTCTGCAAGCGGGAGGAGACGCTCGCCGAGGGGATTCGCAGGATCCGAGAGCGGCTGGGGAACTGAGCGAGGGCGGAACGCGGCGCCGCGCGTGGACTCGCCCGAACGAATCGTCGTCCCGCGTCCGGGCGTGAGCCTAACCGAAACGGTCCGACCGGGGATCCCAGAACTCCCCCTCGAGGCCGAGGCTCGCGAAGATCCTCCGCATCTCGTCCGGCTGCGGCCGTCGCGAGTCCGCCCTGAGCCGGGTCCTGTACCACGTCGTGGCGAGCGCCCAAAGCTGCGGGATGGCGACGAGGGGACGGACGGGTGCCCCGCGCGCCGCGCACCACTCTCGGACCCTTTCCTCCGACCGGAAGAGGAGCATGTTGCGTCAGGTGAAGACGATGTCGTCCCACCACTTCGACGCCGGGACGAGGCAGTGGAACAGCCAGTCCGAGGCCTCCGGACCCTCGAGGCCCACGTCGAGGCGCAGGGGCTCACCCGATTGTGCGCAACGCGAAAGCACCGTGGCGGGCGCCTCGAGCGCCGACGGCACCCCGAGCGCGTCCCACGCGCAGTTCGCGAAGTACCGGATGCCGCCCGAGTGGACGACGTGCTCGGTGGGCACCCCGGAGAACGGCGGGGCCATCCGGATCGACGTACCGTCGTCCTCGAGGACGAGCACCCGGCTCGATCGAAGTCGCCGGTACGCGTCGATCACGGTCGAGGCGCCGAGCCCCGTTCGCTCCGCGACATCGTGCGGCGAAGGCCTCTGACCGGTCTCGGCGAAATGTCCGTAGACCGCCATCTTCACCTGGACGTCGAGGTCCATTGTCCACCTCCACGAGACTTGCGACCGGCAACGTTCTTACACCTTCCCGGCTTTTTCTGGAAGCGCCCATGACGGTCGCCGAGCCTCTACGGATTCTCGCGCAAGCGTCGGTCGCGATGCTGGAGCACGAGCGGCCATGCCGGCCCGTGGCGGTCTCGCGGAGAGAGAGTAAGCTGAGCGCATCATGCCCAGGGCGGCGCTCGATCTGACCGAGGCGTCGAGGCGGCTTCGCGAGCACTACGGCCCGCCGGCGCCGCCGCCGACTGCCGACCCGTTCGAGCTGATCCTGTTGGAGAACGTCGCGTATCTGGCCCCTCCCCCCCGCCGGCACGAGGCGTTCGAGCACCTCAAGAGGATCGTCGGAACGAGCCCGACCGCTCTACTGTTGGCCGAGCAGCGCGTCCTCGAGGGCGTCACGGCCCGTGGGATCCTCAAGGGCACCTTCGCGGCCAAGCTGCGCGAATGCGCGCGTATCGCCGTCGAGGAGTTCGGAGGCGACCTCGGCGCAGCGATTCGGGGTCCGCTCGACGCGGCGAAGCGGGCGCTGCGGTCTTTCCCAGGCATCGGGGAGCCGGGCGCGGAGAAGATCCTGCTGTTCTCCGGGCGGCACGCGCTTTTGGCGCCGGATTCGAACGGGCTGCGCGTTCTCGTCCGCCTCGGCCTCGTCCAGGAGGCGAAATCCTACGCGAAGACCTATGCCGGAGGCCGCGCGACGGCGAAGGATCTCCCACCCGAGCCGAGCGTGATGCAGGAGGTGCATCTGCTCCTCTCGCAACATGGCCGGACGCTCTGCAAGCGGAATCGTCCTCTCTGTCCCGCGTGTCCGCTGCGCGCCGGATGTGAGCACGCGCGCCGGCGCCCGTGAGTCGGACCCCGTCTCCATCGGATCGCGCCATAGAACCTGGGGGTCAGTTCCTCCACGGGTCCGCCAGCCTCGGGTCTTTCAGGAAGTCCACGTCCGTGAGGCTCTCGAGAAACTCGACGAGCTCGGCCTTCTCCTCTTTCGTGATCGTGAAGCCCTTGACGAGAGCGCTAAGGGTCGGCGACGGCAGGCCGCCCTCGGCGTAGTGGTCGATCACCGCATCGAGGGTCTCGAACCGCCCGTCGTGCATGTAAGGGGCGGTGACCGCGATGTTCCGGAGCGTCGGCACGCGAAAGCGCCCGCCGAGGCCGTTGTCCTCGAGCGCGGGCCGCGTCTCCGGACCTCCGGCCCACCGCACGGGGCCGGAGAACGTGAACCCCGCATGGCACTTCGAGCACGCCAGCCGCTCCGAGAAGAAGAGGGCCATTCCCCGGCGCGCGGCGGGCGAGAGAGCGTCGCGATCGTCCTTCCAGACGAGCCGGTCGTAGGGGGAGTCGCCGGACAGGATCGTTCTTTCGAACGACGCGATCGCCTTTCGGACGTTCACGAGGCTCACCGCGTCTCCTTCCCCCGGGAACGCGGCCGGAAAGAGCCTCGCGTAGAGGGAATCGCGGCGCAGCCGCGCCACGACCTCGTCCTCGTGGCCCGCCATCCCCATCTCGACGGGGTGCTCGCCAAGAAGCGGCACCCGCATCTGCTCCTCGAGGTTCGTCGTGTCCGGGTCCGTCCACGTGAGCGAGGCGCCGTAGGCCGCGTTCGCGAGGCTCATCGCGCCCCGTGGGTGCTCCTCGCCGGTGGACCCGACGGCGTGGGCCCGGCCGTCGGTGAAGGCGCGCTGCTGCTGATGGCAGGAAGCGCAGGACTGCGTGCCGTTCGACGACAGGCGAAGGTCGTAGAAGAGACGGCGCCCCAGCGCGACCTTCTCCTCGGTCATCCGGTTGTCGGCGGGAACGCGCGGCGCGGGAAACCCCTGGGGAAGCCGCCAGGTGAAGCCCGCCGCCGCCAGGACGAGAAGGCCGATGAGACGATGGGGTGGCGTGGCGCTACCAGCGTGGAGAATTCGGGTCTCTGAGCGACGATGTCTGGGACGCGAGCTGCTTCCGCTCCGCGACCCATTTGCCGAATTCCTCGACGGTCGCCGGGGCGACGCCGGCGGGATCGGCTTTCCGCATCTCGACCCATTTCTCCATCGCCGCGACCAGCTCGTCGGCACGGGCGCGATCCGATCCGAACAGCGTCATGTACGCGGACTTCGCTTCGTCGAGCCGGTTGAGGCCGAGGTAGGCCTCGGCGCGGTACTCGATGGCCGGCGTATAGGACTTCTCCAGGGCGAGCGCCTTGTCGTACGCCTCGAGCGCCACGGGGTAGTTGCCGGTCTTCCGGTACGCGTAGCCGAGGCTTCCCCAGGCCTGGAACATCCTCGGGTCGTTCCTGACGGCCTTCAGGAACTTCTTGATGGACGAATCGTGAAGGTCCTTGCTCTTGTCGAGGAGCTTTGCCTTCTTGGCGGCGTCGACCGCGGTGGCCGCCTCCTTCTCGAGCTTGTCGGCCTTCTCGCGGTACGCGACCCCGTCGTTGTAGTACGCGACCGCTTCCTGCTCGGGCGTCGGCGATTGCGTTTCGGAGCCCGACATCGGCATCGGCATCGGCGACGAGCCGGACGCGGCGGCGATGCCGGGGATCGCGAGGGATAGGGCGAAGACGAGTGCGGCTGGGCGACCCATGGGACCTCCTTCGTCCAGAATTATAACGAAGCGCGGCGGGTCCCGCCCGGGCATCAGTCGTCCGCGGTCCGAAGCGTCACGCTCCAGGCGGCGTCCCTGGCGCGCACGGCCACGACCTGCCACGGCCGGCAGCACACCGGGCAGTCCTGCACGAAGGCCTGCCGGCTTCCGCCGCCTTCGTCGATGTCCACCTCGACATCCTCGCCGCAGTAAGGGCAGCTCAGTGGAGGCGGTGTCGTCATCGTACGGTCCGCATCTGCGCCAGCCTCAGTCTGGACATCTTAGCTCGATCTCAAGGTGTCCAAGGGTCCGTTCCCCCGGAGCGGGGTCGCCGGTGGACGTCGTGCCGGCCGCTTCGAGCGGTTGACCCACGTCACCTCGGCGACATCTTCGTGCGACATGACGCTGCGCGAGTCCCCGCGTAGAACTTCGGGCGGTTGAGGAGGAATCCGCCCATGCACAGGTCCATGTCGACGTTCGCTCTTGCTCTCGCTCTCTCGCTCGCGTCCCCCGGAGCTTCACGCGCGGGGGACGCGGCTCCCAACGCTCCGTCGTTCGAGGACCGAGTCGCCGCGACGCGGGCGATCGAGCGCGTGTCCTGGGCTCATCGGGTCTGGCCGGAGCAGAATCCGGGTCCCAAACCGAGCTTCGAGTCCGTCGTGCCGGACGACGCGTCGAGACGCAAGGTCGAAAACGCGCTCAGGATGTCAGCCGCGCTCGACGCGATCTGGCATCGGCCGATCACCCACGGTCAGCTGCAGGCCGAGATGGACCGGATCGGACGCGAGACGAAGGACGGCGCGACGCTCCACGAGATCCTGGACGCCCTCGGCGACGACCCGACCCTCGAGGCCGAGGTGCTCGTGCGGCCGATCCTCGCCGATCGCCTGCTCCGCTCGTGGTACGCGTTCGACCCCCGCTTCCACGCGGAGGTCCGCGCCCAGGCCGAGGCCGCGCTGAGGAAGGTCTCGGGACCGGCGGACCTGCGGGCGGTCGCCGCGCGCTACGCGGAGGTCACCTGGACGACCCGCGCCGACACCCAGCCGCGGCTGCCGGGGCAGCCGGCCCGCGAGACCGTGCACGTGGACGCGGACGAGCTGGCGGAGATCCTCGAGGAGCTCAAGGGGCGCACCGGCACGCCGCTGGAGAGCGAGAGCGCCTTCTACCGGAGCGACGTGATCGAGAGCGCACCCGACACGCTCACGATCGCCACGGGCTCCTGGCCGAAGACGCCTTTCGGCGCCTGGTGGCAGGCGGAGGCGCCGAAGCAGAGTGCGGCCCCTGCGGCCGGCACCTCCGCGTATTCCCCCATCCAGATCGACGCCCTTTCGGCCTACTGCGCGAACGACACCTGGGTCCCCACGTCGCAGGCCGTGCCGTCCCCGCGGGTCAGTCCGGAGACGGTCTGGACCGGATCCGAGATGATCGTGTGGAGCGGCTCGATGCCCACGCCGGACACGACCTCGGGCGCGCGTTACAACCCCGTCACCGACTCGTGGACGCCGATGACGCTGACGGGCGCCCCCCAGCTCCGCTACGGCGTGGACGCGGTGTGGACCGGCACCGAGATGATCGTCTGGGGCGGCGGCGGAACGAATACCAACACCGGCGGCCGGTACGACCCGTCGACGGACACGTGGGTCGCGACCTCCACGATCGGCGCGCCG
This sequence comes from Terriglobia bacterium, assembly GCA_020073205.1. Lineage (NCBI taxonomy): Bacteria > Pseudomonadati > Acidobacteriota > Terriglobia > Terriglobia bacterium. The sequence goes on along the minus strand of JAIQFR010000058.1, from coordinate 10,535 downwards.
AGCGCCCGGCAGGGGCCCACCGCCGTGTGGTCGGGCACCGAGATGATCGTGTGGGGAGGGTACGACTCCAGCGTCTTCCCGGCGATCTATCTCAACACCGGCGGCCGGTACAATCCGTCGACGGACACGTGGGTCGCGACGTCCACGATCGGCGCTCCCACGGCCCGCGGCTATCACCGCTCCGTCTGGGTCGGGAGCGCCGGGGTGATGGTCGCCTGGGGCGGCCACGACGCCACCACCTTCTACCAGACGGGGAGCCGGTACAGCCCTTCGACGAACTCGTGGAACGCCATGTCGGTCGTCGGCGCCCCCTCGGCACGCGAGTTCTTCACCGCGGTCTCGACGGGCAGCCGGATGATCGTCTGGGGCGGTGACAACTCGTCCGCGGATCTCAACGACGGCGGCATCTACGATCCCGGATCGGGCGCCTGGTCCGCGACCGCGACCTCCGGCGCGCCGAGCGGGCGGCACGGCCACACCGCGATCTGGACCGGCACCGAGATGATCGTGTGGGGCGGATGGGCGTTCGCCGGCCCGACCCTCTTCGGCTCCGGGGGCCGATACGATCCGAACACGAACCTGTGGATCATCCCGAGCTCGAGCGGCGCGCCGGCCGCGCGCCGGAACCACGTGGCGGTCTGGACGGGGACGGAGATGATCGTGTGGGGCGGAGACGACGGCGCGTTCCACGACAAGAACACGGGCGGGCGGTACAGCCCCGCGAGCGACTCCTGGGTGCCGACGAGCACGGTGGCGACCGCGGGGAGCCCTCCCACCGCGCGATGGGGGTTCAGCACGATCTGGACCGGAACGCAGATGTGGGTCTGGGGCGGGTTCGACGTGTCCGGCGTCGAGCTGAACGGCGGCGCGTTCGATCCCGCGATGGCCAGCTGGGCCAACATCGACAGCGGCCAGTGGGGCGTGTCGTACGCCTATCACTGCGCCGTCTGGACGGGGACCCAGATGCTGGTGTTCGGCGGGTACGACGGGGAGTACTGGAACACGCTCTGGTACTTCGATCCGTCGCTCGGCGGCTGGGACTTCCTCAGCTTCGCCCCGATCGCGGCGCGGGAGAAGGCCACCGCCGTCTGGACCGGCACGGGGATGATCGTGTGGGGGGGAGAGAACGGCGGCACCGCGTTCAACGACGGCGCGATCTACACCCCGTCCGGCGGGACCTGGCAGGTCATCGCAGCGACGACGCTCGCCGGCCGCTACGAGCACACCGCGATCTGGAACGGGGCGTCGATGTGGGTGTGGGGAGGCCACGACCTCGCCTCGAACGTCTACGGGAACGGCGCGATGTACACGCCGGCCTCGAACACCTGGACGGGGATCAGCACGAAGGGAGGCGTGCCCTCCGCGCGCTTCCTGCACTCCGCCGTCTGGACGGGAAGCCAGATGATCGTCTGGGGCGGCACGGACGGCACGAACGAGCTGAGCACCGGCGGCATCGTCCCGAACGAGATTCTCGGCGGCTGGACGGCGATGACGGCGACCGACTCGCCCGTCGCGCGCGCCCAGCACACGGCGGTCTGGGACGGCGGGGAGATGATCGTCTGGGGCGGCGAGAGCGGCGCGGGCTCGAGGGTGTACGGGGACGGGAAGCGCTATACCCCCTCGCCGGTGGGCGGGACGTGGCCCCGCGGCAGCGTCTCGTCGCTCGATGCGCCGACCGCGCGCTACGCGCACAAGGCGGTCTGGACCGGGAACGGCCGGATGATCGTCTGGGGCGGCATCGGGCAGAACACGCAGCTGGGCGGGGTGTACTGCGCATGCCCGTCGAGCCTCCTTGGGGTCGAGGGCGCGTCGGGCCTCTCGTGGGCCGCCGACAAGGCGACGCTCGGCTGGGGGTCCCTGAACGGGTCGGGCCGATTCAACGTCTACCGGGGAACCGTGAACGGCGCGTGGACCTGGGCCCACCCGTGCCTGTCCTCGAACCTCGCGGCGGGCTCGGTCGCCGACTCGCAGGTCCCGTCCGTCGGGCAGTTCTTCCACTACCTGGTCTCGGGACGGAACGACTGCGGCGAGAGCACGCTCGGAACGGACTCCAGCGGGACGCCCCGTCCGAACCCCTCGCCCTGCCCCTGAGGGCCACGGCACCACGGAGCGGGACACGGCCTCCCGCGTTCGGCGCCGACGGGTGCGCCGGAGGGATCTCCGTCGGCCACCGGCGTCATGGTCTTCACGATGCTCGGCGTCCCGCGCCGGCTTCCTTTGACCGCCGCTCTCCTCGTCCTGGCCGCGACGACCGGCCGAACGCGGCGCCCTGTCCCTGAGGATTGGGCGCTCGACTACGCGGGCGAGACGATCCTTCCGGCCCACAGCTCCTCGAGGAACTCTCGGATCGGAAGAAGCCTGACCCGGCCGTGACGGTCGCCGACCTCACGAGGCTGGCGCTCGAGGCACACCACGATTCGCCGCCGCACCCTGCCGTCGTCGCCGAGAGCGGCCAGGGGCTTGAGCGCGGCGTCCGCGACGCGGGCGGACGCCTTGACCTCGATCGCGACCTCCATGTCGTTCAGCACGAAGTCGACCTCTTGCCCGGTGCTCGTGCGCCAGTAGCGAATATCGAGATCCGGGCTTCGATAGGAGCGGAAGGCCTGCAGCTCCATCAGCACGAGGTGCTCGACGCTCTTCCCGAACTCCGGCGTCCCGGGCGCCGGCCGCCGGCGGGCCAGGTGGTTCGCGATCCCGACGTCGAACAGGTAGAACTTCGGCGTCTGGATCATCCGGCGGTTCGGGCTCTTCGTCCAGGGCGCGACTCGGAAGCTCAGCATCGTGTCCTCGAGAAGGTCGAAGTAGCCGCGGACGACCTTGGCGGACACGCCGACCTCGCGCGCCACGTTCGTGTAGTTGAGCAGCTCGCTGCTCGTGATCGCGGCGACGCGCAGGAAATCGGTGAAGGCCGGAAGGCTGACCGCGACGCCCTCCGAGACGATCTCCTCCTTGAGGTAGTCGTTGACGTACGACCGGATGTCGTCCGACGGATCCTCCGAGAGGAAGTGCGGCGGAAGAAGCCCGCTCGAGACGATCCGCTCGAGGTCGAGGCGATCGATCTCCGGGAAGCACAGCGGCCTCATCTCCCGGCGACGGGCGCGACCCCCGAGCAGGTTGGCGTGGCCCCGCCGCAGCTTCCGCGCGCTCGAACCCGTCAGAAGGAACGTGAGCTTCCGGTTCTCGATCAGCCAGTGAACCTCGTCGAGCAGGACGGGGAGCTTTTGAACCTCGTCGATGACGATCGGGCCCCGTCCTTTCGCGGCCCCCGGCGCGGAGAATCGCTCCCGGAGTAGCGCCGGCCGACTGGCGTAGTCGGCGAACACGTCGGTCTCGAGGAGGTCGATCAACGGCGAGCCGGCGAGGTGCTGTCGGATCCAGAACGTCTTCCCCGTCCTGCGCGGTCCCCACAGGAAGACCGAGTGTCGGGTGAGATCGGGGAGCGCGAGCAGTCTCTTGATAATTTGACCCACAAGGGAATAATATCCGGATATTCTGCCCAGTCAAGGCCATTCTGCAGACTCACGCCTTCGACCCCGGCGTGGAGATCCCGCGGCGCCCCCCGTCATCGTATGATGGATGGGCGGCGTCTGGCCCCCGGGCGGGGCCGGACCGGGCGCGGCAGCGGGGGTCACTCTTGAGTCGTGGCGCGGACGCGAGACCTGGGGATACCGGCGCGCCCGGCGGCGCCCCCGGCCTCGAGCTTCGTGCCGGCGTCCAGCGAGAGTACCCGGACGTCTTCACCCCTGACGCGTTGTCGGCTTTCGCCGCTCTGGCGGGATTCGATTCGGATCGCAGAGCGCTTATGGACGCTCGCACCCGGAGGAGAGCGGAGCGGGCGCGAAACAGGGAGAGGATCGGATTCCTCGACCCTGAATCCGCGATTCCGCGAACGCGGATCAGGGTCCGTGACGCCAGGGAGGGGAACTTCTCGGGCGGCGAGATTCCTCCCGATCTGAGGCGTCAGTGGATCCAGGGGACGGGTCCCGCGGCGAAGCCGAACGAGACTCTCGAGAAGAGCATCCGCAACGTCGCCTACGCCCTGCTGTCCGGCGCCGACGGGTGGATGTTCGATGGCGAGGACGCGCTCGGTCAGATCTCGACGATGTCGCTCGACAACCAGCGGAACCTCAAGCTGGCGATCGGATCGAGCCCGCTCTTCCTGCAGGTTGCGGCCGAGGTGGCCGAGGAGATGAACGCCTGGGCGAGGGGCTTCTTCGGGCGTCCGATCATCGAGGACTGGAGGAAGCAGCTCGAGTTCACGACGCGGATCTTTCGGGCCCGGGGGCTCCACCTGGACGACCGTCACGTGCGGTGGAGCGACGGCAGGGGGTTCTCGGCATCGATCGTCGATGCCGTCCTGTACGTCGTGCACAACCAGGGAACCCTTCGCGGCTCCGGCGCCTCCGTGGTCCTGTACCTCCCCAAGATCCAGACGGCCGAGGAAGCCGCGTTGTGGAGCGACATCCTCTCCGCGCTCGAAGCGCACCTCGGCCTGGGCCGAGGCACCGTCAAGGTCTACGTGCTCGTCGAGCAGCTCGAGGCCAGCTTCCAGCTCATGGAGATCCGCGCGGCTCTCGGCCCGCACTTCGTCGGCTTCAATACCGGCCGCTGGGACTACATCAACAGCGTTTCCGATGCGATGGCGTGGGACCCCGATTTCCAGAACCCCAACATCGACGCCGTCACGATGACCTACGGGTACATGAGGAATTACGAGGACCGCGTCCGCCGCGCCGTGAACACGCCCGACCGGGAGGAGAGGTTCGCGCTGTGGCAGGGGGGGATGGAGCCCAACATCCCCGTCGGCTCGGGTGCCGGTGTGGACAGCGGGATGCGGAAGGCCGTCGCGGGCGCCGCGCGGGAACAGCGCGAGGGCGCGAGCGGGAAATGGGTCGCGCACTGGAAGATGGTGCACATCGTGCGCCCCGTTTGGGAGAGCATCGGAGAGGACAACCAGCTCGGCCGTCCGTTCCCCCGCCTCACCTACACCGGGGCCGATGCGGCCGGCCTGACGTCGCTCGAGCCCGCGCCCCGAACCGTCCGAGGGGCGCGCGACCTGCTGAACGTCGCGCTGCAGTACGGCAACGCGTTCGGACAGGGGTTTCAAGCGGCCGCGCTCAAGCCCGCCGACTTCTTCGGGAACGACGACGTCCTCTACCTGATGGAGGACATGGCGACGGGCGAGATCCGCCTGAGCATCCTCTGGGAGTGGCTGCACAAGCGCGCCCGCATGACCGAGGCCGATTCCGAGACCGGGACGACGGCCGGCGATCCGTTCACCGCGGAGCTCTTCCTCAAGCTGCTCGTCTCCGAGTACGCGAAGCTCCGCGTCGCGGGCAACCGGGACGTTCACGACAACTCCAAGAGCACCACGCTGCCGATCGCACGCGAGATCGTCGAAAGGTACGTGCGGAGCGACGTCAAGGCACCGTGGTACATCGACCTCCTCAACATCAACCTGAACAACCACGATCTCGACGAGGCGAAACGACGGATCACCCTGTACATGGACGCGTACTCCGGGAACGGCACGCGGATCACGGAGAACCTGGACTTCGTCGCAACGCGGGACGGGGAGAGAGGCGGGCATTCCGGATGAACTCGTTCGAGCAGCAGGTCGCGGAGGTCCGAGCGTGGTTCGACAGCCCGCGATTCGAGGGGATCGTGAGGCTTTATTCCCCTCGCGAGGTCGCCGAGCAGCGCGGGACCATCCGGACCGATTACATCGTCGCCCGGGCCGCTGCCGAGGCGTTCTACCTGCGCCTCCGAGAGCTCTTCGCGCGGCGGTCCCAGATCACCACGTTCGGTCCCTACTCGCCGGGCCAGGCCGTGACCATGAAACGGCTCGGCATCGAGGCGATCTACCTCGGAGGCTGGGCGACCTCCGCCAAGGGATCGCGCGCGGAGGATCCCGGAGCCGACCTGGCGAGCTATCCCCTGAGCCAGGTGCCGGACGAGGGCGCTCCCATCGTGCGGATGCTGCTGGCCGCGGACAAGAACCAGCATTTCGCCCGTGCGCGCATGACCGCGGAGCAGCTCGACACCGTCCCTGCCGTCGATTATCGGCCGTTCATCATCGCGGACGCCGACACCGGCCACGGTGGCGACGCCCACGTCCGGAACCTCATCCGCCGCTTCGTCGAGGTGGGCATTCCCGGCTTTCACATCGAGGACCAGAAGCCGGGCGCCAAGAAGTGTGGCCACCAGGGGGGCAAGGTCCTGGTGCCCCAGGACGAGCAGATCAAGCGCCTGAACGCCGCCCGCTTCCAGCTCGACATCATGGGGGTGCCGGGGATCGTCGTGGCCCGCACCGACGCGGAGTCCGCGACCTTCCTCGATGGGCGCGGCGACGAGCGCGACCAGGCCTTCATCCTCGGCGCGACGAACGTCGACCTGCCGAGCTACAAGGTGTGCAACATCGCCATTCTGAAGATGCTCCACGATCTGGGAGTCGAAGAGGCCCGCGGGCATCTCCTCTACGCGATCTCCGAGGTCGAGTACGACGCCGCGTTCGAGTGGCTCGAGCGGACCGGCGTGACGCCGCTCGTCAAGGACGCGGCCGGCGCGCTGAAGAGCTCGAGGTCGCCCGTCCTCGAGCAGGCTCTCGACGCGATCCTGACTCGCTGCGTGGATGCCTGGCAGGCGGAAGCGGGGCTGAAGACGTACGGCCAAGCCGTGGCGGAGGCGATGGCCCTCAGGGTGGCCGAGGGGGAGCGATTCGAAATGAGCGTCGAGGAATGGGCGGCCTTCGCGAAGACGGCGTCCCTCTACGCCGCTCGCGAGAAGGCCCGGGCGCTCGCCGTCCACGTCAACTGGGACTCTGAGCCGACGAAGACGCCCGAGGGCTACTACCAGGTCGAGGGCGGGATCGAGTACGCGGCCTCGAAGTCGCTCGCGGTCGCCCCGTTCGCCGACCTGCTCTGGATGGAGACCAAGACGGCCGATCTCGAGGACGCCAAGGAGTTCGCGCGGGCGATCCACGCGGTGTACCCCGACAAGATGCTCGCGTACAACCTCTCGCCGTCCTTCAACTGGGACACCACCGGGATGAGCGACGAGGAGATGAGGCGTTTCCCGGAGGAGCTCGGGAAGCTCGGCTACGTCTTCAACTTCATCACTTACGGAGGCCACCAGATCGACGGCCTCGCCGGGGAGGAGTTCGCCGCGGCCCTGAAGCAGGACGGCATGCTGGCCCTGGCGCGCCTTCAGAGGAAGTTCCGGCTGCTCGAATCGCCCTACCGGATGCCGCAGACCCTCGTCGGCGGCCCGCGGCTCGACGGCGCGTTGATGGCCTCCACCGGCCACACCGCGGCAACCAAGGCGATGGGAAAGGGCTCGACCCAGGCCCAGCATCTGGTCCAGACCGAGGTGCCGCCCAAGCTACTCGCGGAGTGGCTGGGCTTGTGGGCGAAGCACTACCACGTCCCGCTGGAGCTGCGGGTGCACCTGCGGCCGCACACCCCCGGCTCGGAGGTCCTGGAACTGGGCCTCTTCGGCCAGACCGGCGAGGAGGAGGCGAACGTCATCTTCGCCAACATCCACGACCGGCGGGACCGCAGCATCCTCTCGGTTCGCGATCAGAACACCTTCGACGAGGCTTTGCGGAAGAAGAGGCTGATGACCCTGGTGACCCTCTTCCTGATTCACCGGTACAAGGCATCCCTGGTGCACTACGTCGATCCGACCGAGGACAACGAGTACCAGGCCAGGAAGATGATGAGCCACGGGATCTTCAGCGACGTCCGCAACGAGGTCGGGCACATCATCGTCGCCGAAGTCCACAAGGACCGGATCGCCGAGCTGCTCGAACCCGACCGCCTGGCGCTGATGCGGCTCATCGACAAGACGGGGCCGCCGCCCACGTAGGCGTCGGGCCGTCCCGCCGGGCCAGCCGTCCCCCCGGCAGGACACCGGCGGGGTCGAGTGCCCACATCGTGGGACCCGTCTACTCCCTCGTCCCACTGGAATCCTCCATCGCTTGGGCCCTTCTTGCGGTGGCATTTCCTTTGCTGTACTCCCGCGCCGGAAGGAGAACTCCCATGTCGATCAATCGGGTGTTCAATACCGGACGGGGCCTGCGCGTGGCCGTTGTTCTCGGCGCCCTTGCGATCGCGCTGGTGGTCAGCCCCGCGGCAATGGCGAGGGTGCACGTTGGCTTCACGGTGAACATCGCGCTTCCCCCGGGCGTCCACGTGAGCGTCGGCAACTACGAGCCGTACTACCTCGGCCGCGTGTTCTACCAACCGCTCGACGTGTGGCGACCCGTTTACTCGTTCCCGGTCGAGACGCCCTACGGGGTGGTCTACGAGCCGTACGTCTACGACAACGGCCGGGTGATTTGCAGCGATTACATCCCGGGACCTGAGTCCGGCTACGGTGAGTTCATCATCGAGGGTCGAGGCCACTACGACCCGCAGTGGTATCGCGGGCGATCCTTCTTCGGCTACGACGGCCACGATCGTTGGCGCGGTCGCGCGTCCCACGCCCCCTATCGTGGATGGAACCAGCGCCAGGCTTACCGGGGAAACGGCGATTGGCAGCGAGACCGGAGTTGGAATCGCAGCGGCCACCATGGAAGCGGCAACTCGGACCGCGGGCGAAACGGCCACGCGCGTGGCGGCCCGGGCGGTCATCACGGGAAGTCGCGCAGGCACGAATAGCCGGCAATTCGCAGTGGGTGGGGCGGCCACGATCGTGCGTGGCCGCCCGCGAGCACCGGACTATCGGTTCAATCGTCCAACCTCGTCATCCGGATCCCGCGCCACGGCCGCCGCGTCTCACGGCATCGGCTTCAAGGTCGCCGGGTCGCGGAGCGGCACGTTTCTCAGCGGCAGCGGCGCCACGTCCTTCAGGGCGCCCGGGTGGTCCGCGTCGCCGGGGTCCGTCTCCGATTCCTTGCCCACGACGAGGATCACCATCCGGTCGGTGTCGAAGAGCTTCCTGGCCATCCGCTGCACGTCGGCGGCGGTGACGGCCTGGATCTTCTCCCGATAGCTCGCCCACCAATCCTCGGGCCAGCCCTCGCGGGCCTCGTCCGCGAAGCGGTTCGCGACGGCCTGCTTCGAGCCCCACTGGCTGGGGAAGGACTCGATGATCGCCTCCCTGTTCACGCGCAGCTCGTCGTCCGAAACCGCCTGCTCCTTCAGCTTGCGGATCTCCTCGAGGGCCAGCCGGAGCGCGTAGGCGGCGGAGCGGTTCTTCGTCTGGAGGCTCCCCATGACGTCGCCGCGCCAGTACGTGCCCGGCTCGAGGTTCGAATACACGCCGTACGTGAGCCCCTCGTCGGAGCGGATCCGCTTCATGAGCCGGCTCGTGAACCCGCGGCCTCCCAGGATCTGGTTCGTCACGTACGCCGCGTGCCAGTCGGGGTCCGTGCGGCGGATCCCGGGGAAAGCCCAGCGGATCATGGCCTGCGGAGCGTCCTTGTCCGTGACGTACAGGCCGGGGGTGCGCCGGAAGTCGGGAGCGGGGACGGCGGGGCTGACGCGAGCCTTAGGGCCGGCCTTGAGCGTCCCCACGGTGCGGTCGAGGGCATCGACCATCGCCTTGCGGTCGAACTGGCCCGCGGCGGCCACGAACAGGTTGGCCGGATGCAGCAGACGCGCGTGGAAGGCCACGAGGTCGTCGCGGGTGATCGCCTCCAGGCTGGCGACGGTGTCGTTGGCGCTCGCGAAGTGCCCCTCGCCGAAGAGCAGGTAGCTCATCTGGTAGCCGGCGATCGACGTCACGTCGTCGTTGCGCCGGCTGACCCGCTGGCGGGCCTGCCGCTTCGCGAGGTCCAGGCGCTCCTGGGCGAAGGCGGGCTCCATGAGCGCCTGCATCAGCAGGTCGAGCCCCTCCGCCAGGTCCTTGTCCAGCACCTGGAGGGAGACGCCGCAGCTCGTGTCCGTGCAGGAGCTCGTGAGCGTGGCCGCCATGGCCTCCAGCCGGTCCTCGAGCTTGGCCGCCTCGAGCTTCGCCGTCCCGCCCTGGGTGAGCTGGGAGCCGAACAGCGCGGCGAGGCCCTCCTTGCCCTTCGGGTCGAGGTAGGACCCGCCCCGCCAGGAGACGGTGACGCGCACGAGGGGCGTGCCCTCCTTGCCGCTCTGTGCAATGAACGCCGGGATGCCGTTGCGCAGCTTGGCCTTGTAGTCCCGCGCGCGCGGCGTCTCGAATTTGATGGGGGCGAACTGGAGCTTCTCCGGCCGGTCGGGGATCTCCTGGGCGAAGGCGGTCGCGGCCCCGAGGAGGATCGTCAACGTCGCTCCGCGGATCATCACTGGCCCTCCTTCTCGGGCGCGGCGGCAGGGCGCGGCCTCCGCATGCCCTCGGGCGGCTTCCCGCCTTCCTTCCGGCTGGTGAGCAGCACGTTGCGGCCTTCCTTGACCAGGTACTGCCGCGCGACCCGCTGCACGTCCTCGGGGGTCACGGCCTGGATGCGCGCGAGGGAGTCCTTGAAGTCCTGCACCGTGCCGACCGCGAGGTACTGCGTCAGCGTCTCGCGGATGCCGGTGTTCGTCTCGAGCCGGCCATAGAGACCCACGAGGGTCGCTTGC